>JAGOBP010000118.1 GCA_017999195.1 Thermoflexales bacterium | reverse complement strand
AATCAACAGCGAATCGCCTGCCTCCACGTGATCGTCCAGCTGCACGAACACGGCTTTGATTCGGCCGGGAATGGGCGACTTGACGCGACCGTCGCGGCTGAGCGGACGCGGCGTGCGCGCGTCCAGATCGCGCACTTCCACGCGATGCAGGCCCGTCTCGGTGCGCAGCCAGCGCAACTCGGAATCGATCACCACTTCCTGCGGCCGCCCGTCGATGATCAACCACTCCATCTGATCAATCGGCGCGGCCAGATCGGGCACGCTGACTTTCACGGGCTGCCCGTTGACCGTCACCGGCACATCGGATTCGCCGCGCAACGGCAATTGCACATCCACTTCAAAGGTGTGTCCACCAATCGTCACTTCGAGTTTGCTCATGATTTACTCCGGTAACCGGCGGCTCGATCGATGCCAGCCCGTCTGCCACCGCTCCGGCGACGACGGCTGCGCGGCCAGATTGCGACGCGCATACGCAATCGCCGCGGCCACCGCCAGATCGCGCGCCTCCGCCTCCGACAGCGCATCCTCCGGCATTTCACGGCGCATGCTATCTGTATTGTACTGGCCTGACACAAATTCAGGATGTCGCACAATCAGTTGATGAATGGGCAGCGTCGTCGCCGGGCCAATCAGCGCGATCTCATCCAATGCGCGCCGCAAACGATGCACACTCTCCTCGCGATCGCGCCCCCACGCCATCACCTTGACCACAATCGGATCGTACTGCGCGGGCACGGCGCAGCCCGAATACGCATACGTTTCCACGCGCAGGCCGTGGCCGCCCGGCAGACGCACGCGCCGCAAGATGCCGGGACTGGGCAGATAATGCCGCCACGGGTCTTCGGCCGTGATGCGGCTCGAAATCGCGTGGCCGCGCAACTGGATGTCGGCCTGCGTCACAGACAACGGTTCGCCCGCCGCCACCCGAATCTGTTCGCGCACGATGTCCACATCGGAGATCAACTCCGACACCCCATGCTCGATCTGAATGCGCGGCTTCACTTCCGTGAAGTAAAAGTCCCCGGCGTTATCGCCCGTAAACTCGATCGTGCCCGCGCTGCGAAAATCGAGCAACTTTGCAATCGCCACCGCCGTTTGCCACAACTGCTCGCGCTGCGGCTGCGACAAACACGGCGCGGGCGCTTCCTCGATCATCTTTTGATTACCGCGTTGCAACGAGCCTTCACGTTCGCCCAGATGCACGATGTTCCCAGAAGCATCACCGATGATCTGCACGCCGATCAAATGCGCGGGCGAAATCGGTCGTTCGACATAGAAGCGTTGATCGCCGTACACCGTTTGCGCTTCCGTTTGAGATCGTCGCAAGGCCCGATCGAGCTGCGGGGCCGATTGCGCCGTATACGCGCCGCGTCCGCGCCCGCCCAGACACGACTTCACCGCGATCGGGTAGCCCAGCCGATCGGCGGCGGCGCGTAGAGCGTCAAATTCGGCGCTCCCAAAGGAACGCGGCGCGTAATCGGTCGTGATAAAACCGGCCGCTCGCACCCGTTCCAGCACTGCTAATTTATCCTGTTGGGCGCGCATCAGATCAAGCGGCGGCCCGATGAAGACCACGCCCGCCTGCTGGCACGCCTCGATGAAGTCCAAGCGTTCGGCCAAAAAGCCATAGCCCGGATGGATCGCGTCCGCGCCGGTGTCCAGCGCCGCTTTCAGCACCGCGGCCTGATCGAGATAGCCGCTGCCCGACACCAACTCCACGGCTTCGTCGGCCAGCCGCACGTGCAGCGAACCCCGATCATCGTGTTCATACAACGCTACTGCGCGAATTCCCAAGTCACGGCACGTGCGGATGATGCGGACGGCAATCTCGCCACGATTGGCGATGAGAATTTTCTTGAACATAGTCACTCTCAGACTGACGTGATGCGTGGTGCGTATTGCGTGATACGTGTAGACTCACGCACCACGGGCCACGCAACACGTTCTACATGGGTGAAATGCCGTGTTTTCTCGGCGCATGCTTCTCGCGTTTGGACAATGTCACTTCCAACGCGCGGATGAGCACCCGGCGCGTGTCGCGTGGCTCGATCACATCATCGATCAGGCCGCGTGACGCCGCCACATACGGATTGTTGAACTTCTCCTCATAGTCGCGCACCAGTTCATCGCGCCGTTCTTTGGGGTTTTCCGCGTTCTTCAACTCATTGCGGAAGAGGATGTTCACCGCGCCCGACGCGCCCATCACGGCGATTTCGGAATTGGGCCACGCGTACAGCAAGTCGCCGCGCAAGCCTTTGCTACTCATCACGCAGTACGCGCCGCCGTAACTCTTGCGCAAGATCACCATCAACTTGGGCACGGTCGCTTCACTGTAAGCGTAAATCAGCCGCGCGCCGTTGCGAATGATGCCGCTGTATTCCTGCGATTTCCCCGGCAGAAAACCGGGCACGTCTTGCAGCGTCACGATCGGGATGTTGTACGCATCGCAAATGCGGATGAAGTGCGCGGCCTTGATCGAAGCGGAAATATCGATGCAGCCCGCCAGCACCATCGGCTGATTAGCGACGATGCCGACAACGTAGCCGTTGAGGCGCGCAAAGCCCACCACCATATTTTGCGCCCACAATTCACGCACTTCCATGAAACGGCCATCGTCCACGATGGAGGCGATCACGTTGCGCACGTCATACGGCTTGTGCGCCTCTACCGGCACAATCTCTTCCAGTTCGGGACACCGTCGCTGCGCATCATCCATCGGTTTGACGTAGGGCGGATCGTTTTGGTTGTTCGACGGCAGATAACTCAACAATTCGCGCACACTGGCTAAGCACTCACGATCGTCCTTCGCCAGAAAATGGCTGACTCCGCTTTCGCGGCTGTGGACCAAGCCGCCGCCCAATTCTTCTTGCGTCACTTCTTCCTGCATCACGGCCTTCACCACATCCGGCCCAGTGATGAACATATAACTGTTCTCGGTCATAAAAGTGAAGTCGGTGAGTGCAGGCGAATACACCGCGCCACCCGCGCACGCCCCCATGATGACGGACAACTGCGGGATCACGCCGCTGGCTTCGCAGTTCGCGTCGAAGATGCGCGAATAGCCGCCCAGACTGTCCACGCCCTCTTGAATGCGCGCCCCGCCCGAATCGTTGAGCGCGATGAAGGGCGCGCCATATTCCAACGCCATGCGCATGACCTTGACGATCTTGTTGGCGTGCATCTCGCCCAGCGAGCCGCCCATCACGGCGGCATCTTGCGCGGCCACAAAGACGTGTCGTCCGTCCACCAGGCCGAAGCCGGTGATGACGCCATCGCCCAGGCGCGAGCCTTTGCCGCCCATGTACGACTCATAGCGCGGCAGCACCAGCGTATCGACCTCGCTGAAGGTACCGGGATCAAACAGGGCCTCGATGCGCTCACGCGCCGTCAGCCGCCCTTTCTGATGCTGCGCCGCCGCCTCTTTTTCCGTCCCGGCCGCTTGCGCCCGGCGCTCGCGAAGTTTCTTCAAATAGGCTTCCACGTTCACCATCCTTAAAATAATGAGTAACGAGTCATGAGTAAAACCCCATTACTCATGACTCGTTACTCGTAAGTCGTGATTGATTAGCGGGCCTCAAGCCATTTAACGAACCGCGTCAAATCGGCCTTGGCTTGTTTCTCCAGTTCGCCACGGATCATCGGTTCGACTAGCGCGTTGATCGTGATGGACACGTTGTAGAACACCTTGGTGCGCCCGTCCGCCGCCTGCAAGTCAAAACCGATTTCGGTCTTTGCCAGGCCATCGCTCACATACACAAATTTGCGGGGCGGTTCCAGCACCGACACTTTGCAATCCACCGTGCGATTCTCACCGCCCAGATGCGAGATCAACTGAAAGGTCGTGCCCAGCTTGATCGGCTGGCTCGACACACGCCGGATTTCACGCACATTGGACCAGCGCGGCAGCCCGACCAGATCGATCGCGGCGGCATACACCTGCTCGATCGGTTGGTGGACATCCGCCGTATATTTTATCTTTATCGTCATGCGGCTTCTTTCCTTAATCTACTTGTTTACTTATTTCCTAATCTACTCATCTACTCCCCTACTTCTCCGTCACTTCAATCACCTTCGCCTCGCCGCTGATCAAATCCAGCAGCACCCCCGACCGCGATTGATAACGCGGCCCGCCCAGCGCGCCCGGATTGATGACGCGCGTCCGCCCACGTGATTCATCGCGACGGCGCAAGGTGTGACCGTAGAAAATATAGTCAAAATCCCCGGATTTGGCCCAGTTGTTGACGACGACCATATTATCGCCGCGACAGATGCCGATGCGCACACCCTCAATGGTCGTGGTCAATTGCGTGGGCAAGGTCGATTGCAGTCGCGACTTTTGCAGCGCCACCTCAATCGCGGCGCGCTCACGCTCTTTCTCCCCGGCCACGATGTACACCTGCCACGGCTTCAGCAAGTCCACCAATGAAGCCGAACCCAAGCCGCCGCAATGGATCAACCAACGCGCCCCGGCCACCAAAAACCGATCGAGCAGCTGCTTCAGCGCATCCCGATTGTCATACGTATCCGACACGACGCCTACGCGCACGGGCAACCGCCCCGCCCCCGGCAACAACCGTGTCCTCACCTCTGGTTCAATCACCGACATCGCGCCCCCGCTTGTCCCCCATCATTCGTCATTGCTCATTCGTCATTGCTCATTGTTCATTGATCATTGTTAATTGTTCATTCGGATTATACCTTGTCTGCCAGCCCCGCCGCGTGATCACGCACCTGCCGAATGGGTGACACGATCAGCCAGCCTGTCGACAGTAGCACGCCCGCCGCCGCCAGCCACAACGTCTCACGCACGCCGATCGTCTCGGCCAGTACGCCGCTCAACAACGCGCCCAACGGCCCCACGCCCGCGATCATCACTTGCAGACTGGTACTCGTTCGCCCCAACAATCGATCGGGCGTGATGGCCTGCCGCAAACTGGTGGATGTGATGCCGTTGAGTGTGTTGAACGCATCGCCGCCCAACTGCGACAACATCAGAATCAGCGTGGCCATCAACACCGGGCCGCTGGCCAACGGGATGAGAAACGACAACGCGCCACCGATTACGCCCGAACCGATCAATGCGCGGCCCAAACCAAATCGCCGCACCACCCGATCGGTCAACGCCGACCCGATCAAACTGCCCACACCGCCCATCGCGATGGTCACACCCAAGGCCGCGGCGTCCAGACCCAGATAGCGCAGCGCATACAGGCTGTAGAGCACGGCATAAAAATTGCCGAAAAAACTGCGCGTGCCGCCCGCCAAAGCCAGCGCCCGCAAACGTCGATCGCCCCACACCCAACGCACGCCCTCGATCATTTCGTGCGCGAGGTGGCGGCGAGTTTCGATCGGGGCGGGCGGCGGTTCCGGGGTGCGAATCAACATCAATGATCCGATCGATGCCAGAAACGAGAGCGCATCCGCCGCCATCGCAATGGGCGCGGTCAGCCATTGCACCAGAAAACCGGCCAATCCCGGCCCCAACACCTCGGCCATGGAACTGCTCAGCGCCAACTTGCTGTTGCCTTCCACCAGATTCTCGCGCGCGATCAACGACGGCAAATAAGCTTCATACGCCGCGTTAAACAACACGGTCAAACCGCCGTTCAACGCCACGACCACGTACAAATGCTCCAGTCGCAATTGCTGCGTTAACGCCGCGATTGGGATGGAAGCGACCAACACCGCTCGACCCAGATCGGCCGCCAGCATGATCGGTTTGCGCCGCAGCCGATCGACCCACACGCCCGCCGGTAAACTGATCAGCAGCACGACCGCCGACCCCAGCGCAGCGATGACGCCCATTTGTGACGGCGACGCCCCCAGCACCAACAAGGCCACTAACGGCAGCCCGTCGCGCGTGATGCGCGAACCCAGTTCCGAAATGGTTTGTCCGCTCCACAAGCGCAAAAAATCGGCTTGCCGCCACAAGCCGCGACCTGATTGCATGCCGCCTCCTTTGGTGCGCGATTCTAGCATATAATAGTCTATGCATCTTATCAATAATCCCGTTGAATAGACATGAGGGACTTCCGCATGCCCGATCAATCTTCCCCGTCCAATCTGACCCGCGGGCTGTCATCGACCTCCGCGCGCGCCGCCGCCCTGCGCGTCACGCTGATCATCGCCGTCTGTAGTGCCACCGCGATTTTCGTCGGTCAACAATTGCCGGCCCTGGCCGCGGCCAACGTGATCGGCCTCTCGGTGCACGTCCTCATTGAACTGGGCTTAATCGGCCTCTTGTGTGCGGCCATCTATGTCCTGATCTACCGCAACCACCTCCGCGCCGATCGCGCCGCCGCCGAACTGCGCCGCAGCGAAACCCGCTATCGCGCCATCGCCGAGATGGTGACCGACTTTGCCTATGGCGTCGCAGTGCCGGTTGATCAGGCGCCGTTCATGGATTGGGCGAACGAGGCCCTGAGCAAAATCACCGGCTACGCTCAAGCCGATCTGCTAAGCCGCGTCACGCTGCGCGACCTGGTCCATCCCGATGATCGCGCGCTCTTTGATGTCCGCGCCGCCCGGCTGTTACGCGGCGAGCCGTTCAGCGGCAATTTCCGCATTTGTACCCAGGCCGGTGACATCCGCTGGATTCACGATCAAGCCCAGCCGGTGTGGAACACCGATCACACCCGGGTGGAATACATCTATGGCGCCTCGCAAGACATCACCGCGCAACGGCACGCAGAAGACGCCCTGCGCGCCAGTGAAGAACGGCTGCGCCGGATTACGGACAATATGCTGGATATGGTCAGCCAGACCGATGCGGCGGGCCGCCTGGTTTACGTCAGTCCGTCGCACGTCACCGTGTTGGGCTACCCGCCCGATCAATTGGTGGGCCGCTCTGTATTTGAACTGGTGCATCCAGCCGATTTGGATATGGCCATGGCGACCTATCAGACGGCACTGGCCAATCGGAGCGCGGGCCGCCTTGAATTGCGGTATCAGCACGCCAATGGCGACTATCTCTGGATCGAGATTGTTGGCAATCCCATGTATGAGGCCGACGGCACGCTGACGGGCGTCACGCTGGGCAGTCGCGACATCACCGCCCGCCGCCAATATGACGACGTGCGCACCCGGCACGCCCGCGATCTGGCCGCGCTCTATGAAACCACCCTGGCCATCAACGAACAGCCAAATCTGTCGTCGCTGCTCACGACCATCATTGAACGGGCGTTGAATCTGGCCGGTGCCAGCATGGGCGGCATTTATTTGCTGCAAGCCGACGGCCAGACGCTGCGGCTGGTAGCCAACGTGCCCATCAATCTGCAACACACGCAGTTGCGCTGGGGTGAAGGACTGGCGGGGCGCGTGGTGCAAACGGGCGCGGCGCTGATGGTGCCCGATTATTCAACGTGGGAAGGCCGTTCGCCGCTGTTCCAATCAATGAACTGGGGGCGGATACTGGCGGTGCCGCTCAAATTGCGCGGCAACATCATCGGCACCCTGGACGTGGAAGACGCCGAACCGGGCTTGTTTGAAGACTCCACCGTGCGCGTCATCAGCCTGCTGGCCGATCAGGCCGCGCTGGCCATTGACAACCGCCGACTGTACGATCAGACCCGTCGTGACCTGATCGAACGGCGGCGCATTGAAGAGCAATTGCGCGACAGCGAAGCGCGCTATCGCGAAGTCATCGAGAATATCGGTGAAGGCATCACCGTCGTGGATCAGGCTGAAACGGTGGTCTTTGCCAATCCGGCGGCCTACAGTATCTTGGGCGTAGAGGCCGATCAATTGGTGGGGCGCAATCTACAGATCTTCACGCAACCGGACGCCATTGGGCAAATCCGCCCCCAGACCGCCCTGCGCCGTGTCGGACAGGTCAGCACGTACGAGGTCCCGATCGTTCGAGCCGACGGCCCGCTGCGCACACTGCTGGTCACCGCCCGGCCGCGCTTCGACGCCGACGGTCGATACCTGGGCGCGTTCGGCATCTTTCGTGACATCACCGAACGCAAGCAAGCCGAAGAAGATTTGACGCGGGTGCGCAACGATCTGGCCCGGCGCAATGAACAGCTGACGCAAATCCTGGAAGCCAGCAACATCATCCGCAGCCAACTCAACCTGGATCGGGTTCTGCACGAGATCGCGGAAGCGGCCTATCGGTCGCTGGGTTTCCGGGTGATTGCGTTGAATCTGGTCGAGCCGGCCACCAATCGCATGCGCATCTACGCCGTCATCGGCGCTGATGAAGCCGCCCAGAAAACACTCGACCAGGCCGAGTATGACTGGGCCGTCGTGGGCCGGTTGTTGCAAGACCGCTTCCGGCGCGGCCGCTGCTACTTTGTGCCGCAAGGCGAATTCGATTGGGAGCGTGATTTCAGTGGGCCGTATCATGATGTCATGCCCGCGCCGCAATCCGCCGACGCCGATGCCTGGCAACCTGAGGATGCCTTGATTGTCCCGATTGAATTGCGCAGCGGCGAAATCGCCGGTTTGTTGTGGCCCGATGGGCCAGTCGACGGCCGCCGACCGTCCGCCGATACGCTGCGTTTGCTGGAAATCTTCGCCGCGCAAGCGGCCATCGCGCTGGAAACGGCCCATCTGTTTGAGGCTGAACGCGCGCGGCGCGAGGAAGTAGAAGCCGTCCACCAACAGGTGCAACAATACGCTCACCTGTTGGAACAGCGCGTGGCCGATCGAACCGCCGAACTTGATCGGCAGCGCCAGCGGCTTCAAACCGTCCTCGACGCCGCGGGTGAGGGCATTCAAATATTGGACACGGCCGGATACACGGAATATGTTAATCCGGCCACCGAGCGGCTGACGGGCTACCCCGCCGCTGACGTGTTGGGGCGCTCATCACGCTTCCTGCTGGACGAGTCGCTGTCGGCCATCCCTGCCGCCCGCGACCTGGTGCGCGCCTTCCATCACGGCGAAGCCTGGCAGGGCGAGTTGGTCAATCGGCGGCGCGACGGCACGTTCTACGATACGGCCATTACGCTCACCCCGCTCACCGATCGAGCCGGCACGCTGATCGGTTTTGTCGCCGTTCACAGCGATGTCACGCGCTTCCGCGAACTCGATCGGCTGAAAGATCAATTTGTGTCGCGCATCGGGCACGAGCTGCGCACCCCGGCGGCCAATATCAAACTGTATCTGGAACTGCTGGAGCGCAGCAAGCCGGAACGCTATCCGCCGTATGTGCAAACGCTGCACCGTGAAGCCGATCGGCTGCGGCGGCTGATCGACGGTTTTCTGGAGATGGC
>JAGOBP010000117.1 GCA_017999195.1 Thermoflexales bacterium | reverse complement strand
CTACGCTGAGTGTAGCATATTCAACTCGTGGTGTCAGTTTGACAAACGACATCGGGCTGAATCCAACCTAAGGTTACCACATCGCCAGCCTGAAGCCAGCCCGATGACCACTATCGACTTTATCACAACTTTGTTTTGCCGTGTTGCTAATCGGATGTGCGGTGTCGCGAAATGCCCGCAGGCTGATTGAAACCGTATTGTCGATGAAGCCGGAATGGTTCATGGGTCGGGTGCCGAATTCAGCCCGTAACCAGCACCCTTGGTTACCAGGCGTCTGACTGTTGCTGCACGCCTGATAGGTTGTGTCTGTCATTGTGGAAAGTTTCCAGGTGAATCTGAAAGGGTCACGTCCGTCGCAGACGTTCCAGACATCCTCACGCCGTTTTTTGATCCCAATCAATTCATGCGTCTCCCACTCGCCCGATGATTCGGCGGCGCATAGAGCGTATAGATCTTCATCGGAACACTGCCGGTATTGATGATGTTGTGATTCGCCCCCGTCGGAACGATCACGGCGAAGCCTCGTCCATGCAGGTGGACGTTCAGCCTACGGCTCTCAAGGCGCGACTTTCAGTCGCCAGCCCATTGCGATAAGTCAACATGAGAATTGCTGCCCAGTTCGCGTTGGGCAATCGTTGTCACAAAATGCGGCGCGTCGGACTTAGGCGGTCACCTGCTTCGCGGCGAATCGACGACCGATCTGGGTCGATTGAGCGGCTCACACGCAACGTACAGCTGCTTAACCCGGTCAGAACCATATTGGGCCTCCAGTCGTTTGACAATGAAATGCCCGGTGGCGAGCGCCTGAAAGTGCTGCATAAACAGGAGATTGAGCGTGCCGCCGGCCACGGCCCCCATAATCGGCACCGCTTTGGCCGCCAGTTCTTCGGTGACCACCGTGCTAAATCGAGCGGCGATCTTTGTGATCAGTTTAGCCAGCGGAGGCGCGCCCTCATCGACCAGCCCCTTTTCAGCAATATAGGCGGCCGCCTCCGAGATGGATTTGCCCAGGACACCGCGCACCGCCCAATAGCCTTCGCCGGGCACATCGTCGTTGTCACCATGACCACCCAAGGCCAGCACTTCCAGACAGGCCAATTTAACTTCCAGACGGGCAATATCGTGGCCCTCACTGCGCGCAATATCGGCGATGGAACGCAAGACCAGGCAGGTTGAGATGGGCAATTCGATCAGCGACGAGGTAAGACCGGCGGCGCCGCCGATCAGCCCGGAGGTGGTCGCTAACATTTTGTGCAGCCGGTCGCGTGAGGCTTGCGGCCGGGTGTCGCCCAGCGTCAAAATCACAAAGCCCAAACCCTTGAACAAGGCCGCCTGAGTCGCTTTGCCAATCAGGGCGTGCCACTGTTTAGGCAGGCGCTTGAGCACGGCCTGCGTGGGCTTGCCAACCAGATCGGCGATTTGCGCCACTAAATTGTGCGCTTCAAGTTTGGACTTGGCAATTCGCAAATCGTACAAGTCGGACGCGCTGAACTCAAGGTCTGTGACTTCGGGCATCATCGACCACCTCCACAGTGCCGGGTGTTTCTTTGGCCACCGGCTGATTCACAAAAAAGCGCGGCTTGCCCCAGCGATAACCGATCACCGACAAGGCCAGCCAGACGCTGCCGAGCAAGTACGCGGCGATCACGTCGCTGGCCCAGTGCTGCCCCATATAGATCCGTGACGGCCCGATCAGCGCGATCAGCCCGACGAGCGCAATCAGCACCAGCGTGCGCCACCAGACCGGTTTGAGGAGGGTGTACGCCAAAAACAACAGGAAGCCAAAGAACGTAGTAAAGAACAACACATGCCCACTGGGAAACGAATAATCCTTTAACTGTTTGATGACCGTCACCAGATCGGCGCTGGGGCGCGGCCGATCGATCAAGATTTTTAGGCTGAGTCCCAACGCGGAACTGCCCGCCACGCTAGCCGTCGCCACGATCGTTTCCCATTTCAGCCCGCTGGCGTAGAGAAACAGCAAGAGAATCAGCGTGATGATCCAGGCCTGGGGCGCAAAGCCGATCCACGTCAACGCGCGCATGCCGGCATCAAACCACCCGGCGTTGAAGGTCTGCACCGCCTGCGTGATCGTCACATCGAACGTGAAATA
Source organism: Thermoflexales bacterium (assembly GCA_017999195.1). GTDB lineage: Bacteria > Chloroflexota > Anaerolineae > Fen-1058 > Fen-1058 > JAGOBP01. The sequence continues at coordinate 7,109 of JAGOBP010000117.1, read as the reverse complement.
GGCGATCGTTTTCGCCAGCACCGCCAGGATGACAAAGGCCACCACCGCGCCAATCAGATACGCCAGAAAGACCGCCGCGCGATAACGTCGCCAGGGCTTGGCAACAATCGCGCCGGCCGCGCCAATCGCCCGCCGCCAGGCGTTAACGGGTTCTTTTACAGCCGCGACCGTGGGGTGTTCCACTGCCTTGATACTGTCCGCCATCATTTCCCTCGTCCTAGAATCTGTTTGGAAATGTATTTACTGGTGTCATTCTGAGGCGCGAAGCGCCGAAGAATCTCTACCATTCGGTCAAAAAAACGAGATTCTTCGCTCACTACGCTCGCTCAGAATGACATATCGGGATTTATCAAACAGACTCCTAAAGATAGGGCGCGACTAACACGCCCAAGCCGTCCCAGATCAACCGCACGTAATCGCCCACGGGCTGCGCCCGAACGATGTAGACCTCCAGCTGCCCGTCGTCGAGCGTTTCAGGCGGGCCAAAGAGAAACGGCGACATCCTCGCTCTTCTCGCTGGTCGTCTCGTAGATTTCAGACGTCCATCTAAAGTAGGTCCGGCAAATCGACCTGTCGGTATGATAGGCGTTTTACGCGCCTGTGACTATCAGCCGTAAACTGATCAAGTTGTCAGTGTTTGGACTACACCACCTGGCCGCGTAGTCCAAACACTGACAGGCGCTTGCGCCTAATGCTGACCGTATTTTCAGCCGCGGGCTGATAGTCACCTGCGCCTGAAGTGGCTATCATGTTTGAATCTGAACTAACCATAGCAAGCCGGGGAGAGTCGAAAATGAGCACGAATTCAAGCATCAAGCGACAAGCAGGCAATCTTAAACAAGAAGGCAAGCAAGCGATTCAGTCAGCGACAACCAGCCCGCTGATGGAAAAACTGATCCGGCTGGGCTACATGATGCGCGGTCTGGTGTATGGCGTCATCGGACTGCTGGCCCTGCAAGTGGCGATCGGCAGCGGCGGAAAAATTACCGATCAGCAAGGAGCCATCGCCGCGTTGGGCGGCACGCCGTTGGGCCAGGTCTTGCTGTATGTGATGTTGGCCGGCTTGATCGGCTATGCCTTGTGGGGGTTCATCCGCGCCGTAGTCGACCCGCTGCAAGAGGGCACGGACGCCAAAGGCATCGCCCAACGCGTGGGGTATATGGTAAGCGGCATTTCCTACGGCTTGCTGGCCCTGTCAACATATGGTCTCATCACGGCCAAAACCACGGCGGCCGCAAGCGGTGCGCAGGGCGCTCAAACCCAGCAGGCCACGGCCTCGATTCTGACCCAACCGTGGGGACCCTGGGTCGTCGCGCTGGCCGCGGCCATCGTCATTGGAGTGGGTCTGCTCCAGATCTATACGGGGCTTCGCCCTAAGTTAAATCCTCAATTTCAACTCGCTGGACGTGCCGGGAGCGCGCGAAAATGGCTGGAGTGGGCGGGACGTTTTGGCACGGTGGCGCGCGGCATCGTCTTCAGTCTGATCGGCGTGTTTTTGCTGCAAGCCGCGACCCAGCATAATGCCAGCCGCGCCCAGGGCTTTGATGGCGTACTGACGGCGTTGTTGCAGCAACCCTATGGCACGCTGCTGTTGGGCATCGTCGCTGCGGGGCTGATCGCCTTCGGGATCTATTCGGCCATGATCCGGCGCGTGGTCAAGGCTTAACCCATGAGTCGAACGGACATGCTCCCAACCCTGGTCGTTCCACGTCAAGTAAGCAAACCTGGTGCGCGTTCGCCGGGACTGTTGGGGCGTCGGCCACTCATCGGGGTGGTGATGGTGCTGCTGGGCGGCCTGCTATTTGGCGCGATGGCGATCAACCTGCAAACGCACGGGCCGCTGCTCTCGATCGATACGCAAATCGCGAATGATCTGCACTCGATCGCGCTGCATAGCTCAGCGGCCCTGCGCGGCGTCATGATCTTTGGCTTCTACATGGGCGAACATGTGATCATGGCGATCGGACTGATCTTGGTGCTGTATTTTCTGGCGAAGCGATTTTGGCCTGAGTTAAGCATGGTGATCATCGCGTGGGCGGGCGAGGGCGCGCTCTGGGTGGTGCTTACGCCGCTGTTCGATCGCGCCCGACCAGTCTTTGACGTATCGGCCTGGCGACAGATGACCGAGCCGGGTTTCCCCAGCGGCCACAGCATCAGCGCCGTGATGTGTTATGGCCTGCTGGCTTACCTGATCGTGCCAAAGATTGCGTCGCGTTTTTGGAAAGCCGTGGTCATCGTGACGGCGGGGGTGATCATTCTATACATCGGCTTCAGCCGCCTGTTCGTGGGTGATCATTACCTGACGGATGTGCTGGCAGGTTATGGGCTGGGCGTGGCCTGGTCGGGCTTGGTCTATACCTTGGTCGAAGTGTTCGCCCAGAAACTGAAGGCCAGGCACCTCAGGCAGAAGCAATTTGTGTCATCGCAATGAAGCGGTGTGGTCGGGTGGTTGAGCGGGGGCCAGGCCCTCTTGAGCGCGAGATTCGGTGGTTACAGCCTTGGCCTGCGGCGTGGGTCGCACCGGTGAACCACTGCGCCGAGCATACACTTTGGTGAACTCCGCGCCCAATAGAAAAATCTGCGCCGAGTAGTAGATCCACAACAGAACGCTGACCAGCGAGCCGGCCGCGCCATACGCAGACCCGACGCTGCTGTGCGACAGATACAGGCCAATGGCGTATTTGCCCAGCGTAAACAACACCGCCGTCAATAGCGCGCCCGGCCACACATCGCGCCAGCGGATATGCACATCCGGGATCACTTTGAGGATGACGGCAAATACCAGGGCGATTATGCCAAACGAGCCGAACAGATTGATGATTCCCAAGAGGTCGGTCAGCGCGGTGGTCGGGCGGCCGATGGGCGTATTCAACGCTGACAGGGCCGTGCTGGCAATGAGCGCCGCGAGCAACACGAGACCCAGCCCCATGACCATCAGGAACGACAAGAACTTCTCCGCCAACAACCGGCGAATGACACTGCCGGTTCGCGCTTTAACTTCCCAGATGGTGTTAAGCGCATCTTGCAGTTGACCAAACGCACCGGCCGCGCCCAGAATCAAAGTGATAATCGCGAGGATCGACGCCACCAGGCTATCGGTTGGTTTGCGGGCGTTCTCCAACATCGACTGGATTAGATCAGCGCCCTGCGGGCCGATGGTCGCGGTGAGCTGATTCAGCAACTGCATCTGAACTTCGGCTGGCCCCAATACCTGGCCCGCGATAGCCACCGCAATGATCAACACCGGCGCGATGGCAAAGACGGCATAGAAGGATAAGGCCGCTGCCAGCCGCGCGGCCTTATCTTCGTTCCAACTTTGAAAGGCCTGTTTGAGGAGATTGCCCAATTCTTTGAGGTTCATCCCGCCCCCACTTGCAGGTTGTTCAGCAGATCGATCGGCTGCGCCGCTGTTCAATGCATGCGCCGCCGCCACTCTTGTGGACGGGCGGGGATGGCGGTTTGCTCAAACAGCGTAATCAGCGCACGGGCGCGTTCGCTGCCGAACTGCCGGATCAGGCTGTTCTGTACCGCGACCGGCGACTCATGGCCCACGCGGTCGCGCTTGTAGTGCAGGAACAGCGCAAACAGTTCGGGCGGAATAACCTGTGGCGCAAGCGTCGCGCCGCGACTGAGACTGTGATCGACCCGTTGAGCGTCGTTGTTCATCGTGATAGCCCTGTGGCAGAATCTGCCCTGACTGCATGGGTGTGTGACCTGAAACGATCAGTACCGCGTTCAAAGATCGTAATCGATTTAGGCCCGTGGGTCTATCGGCACGCGGCTGATTCGGTTGTCGGTGTTTGGACTACATTGCGGCTCATAAAAAATTGGCCCTGCACAGTGCAGGGCCAATCGTTTCAGAAGGTCAGTCAGTTTTTTGCGGAGAGTTCCGGCCTGGGCTGGGAGCCGTTTTTATCGAGTGCCTTATTCGTCACGGCTGGCGCGACGGGGGCTGGCAGATCAGCGTCGGTCGTTTGCGGTGGCTTTTCTGCGCCGCTACCCGCCTCCGGGGCGATCACTCGCAACGCGCCCGGCAACACTTTGATCCGCACCGTGCCCTTGCCCAACAGAATGCCGTCGGCCAGGACTTCCAGTTTGGGCGAAGCCTTGATCTTGATCTTGCGCGCCCGGTAGCGTTGGTTGGTCCCATCGTCGGCGTGGCCTTCGTTCGCAACTCGAGTGAAATAGGCCAGCGCCTCGGTTTTGCTGAAATCTGGATACACGGAAATGTCGAACAGTCCGTCATCCAGCACAGCATCGGGCGCGACCAGCATGTTCGGCCCGATCAACGGGACATTCGATACCACGGCCAGCATGGTGTCGACCGTGACATTACTGTCGTCGTCCAGCACCAGCGTAATCTTTGGTTTTGTTTCATGCGCCAGAACCGTCTGGATGGCGCCCATCAGGCTGGAGAGCCGCCCCTTGCTGGCGTGTAAGGCGTCCTCATAAACGGCGGCCCCAATTCCCACGGTGACCAGTTCAAAGAAAGGCATTTTCTTTCCGTTCCCGACCCGGACCTGGCCCAGATCCAGTTTGCGAAAGTGACCGTCGGCAATCAAGGCGCACGCCTCAAGCGGGTCTTCGGGGATGCCCAGACTCTTGGCCAGATCATTGGCGGTACCCGCCGGGATGATGCCCAGCCGCGCCTTGCTCCCCGCCATGCCGCGGATAATCGCCTCCACGGTATCATCCCCGCCCATGGCGATGATGACCTTGTAGCCCGCTTTCACGGCCCGCCGGGCAATGGGTAAGGCGGCGGCGTGGGGTTTGGCGACAGCCACATCGACCTTGACCCCATGCTCTTTCAGGCAGAGCGTGACCTGCTCCAGCAGCTGACCCCGGCCTGCGATAGTGCCCGAACCGGGATTGGCAATCAACTTGACACGCACCTTTTTACTTTTCTTGGACATAGCGTCGCCTCTTTTCTGGTTATCCACTCGATCTCCGTCTATCCGACTCCGAACCGCGCCGAACCAGCGAAGACCTGGAAATTTCTGACTACAGGCTAATCGACACTTCAGGCGTCACGTAAGCCTCGCCCGCCCATACCCGGCGAAGAATTTGCACGAGATCACTTGGGTGCACGTCCTTTAGAACGTAGGCGCGGGCACAAGCCTTCAAAGCAGCCAGGCTGTCATTTTTGTCATCCGAGGAAGTGAGCATCACAATTTTAGTAACCGGGCAGGTAGTGGTAATCTGCTGGGCCGCCGCCCAGCATCGAAATATCCAGCGTAACAATATCAGGCAACAGCTCAGCCGCCAGCTGAACGGCTTCAGCGGCTGTGCCACCCTGGCTCACCACATCGATATCGGGATCGACATGCAGGACTTTCGCGACGCTCTCACGGAAGAAGCGGTAATCGTCAACGACCACGACCCGCAGTTTATCGCTCATTGTGACTATCTCCTTAGCCTCGCACCCAGTAGAGTGATCGAGTTGAGTGCAGCTGACCGTCAGCGCTGGGCGGTGCACCAGCAGTGTGCACACTATGATAGACGTTGATGATAGTCGCATCACCGGCCGCTGGCTATCAGCGTGAGGCTGATTTAGCTGTCGGTGTTTGGACTACACGTTTGGCTAAACCTTGGGGGACATCGAGCCGCTAGCTGAGAATTTGTAGGCGTCGCACGCAAGTGGCTGTCGGTATTTCTCTTACACAGGCTAAAATAGCCGATTTCCGCGTGTTACGCGCCCAGTCCCGGAGCTTTAATGAAGTCAACGGTGGGGTGTTGCGTGTCAGGGTGAGTCGTCTGAAGTGAAAGGACAGGTGGGGAATTCAAGCCGGTGAAGTGGCGGGCCTGCACTCGCTGGGCCTGCTGGGCATGCGCGAGCGCGCGCAGCGCCTGGGCGGCACCTTCGACATTCGGGCCGTGCCGGGCGACGGAGCCATCGTGACGGTGACCATTCCTGTCAAGTCAAATCGACCGCTGTGGGTCAAATCGGAGCAAGGTGATGTTGAGAATTCTGTTAGCCGATGATCACGCCGTGGTGCGCCAGGGCGTCAAGCAAATTCTGGCCGATGCCTTTGCCAATGCGATGTTTGGCGAGGCGCAAAATACCCATGAATTGCTGGACCTGGTTGCCACCGAGCGCTGGGACATCGTGGTGTTGGATCTGACGATGCCGGGCGGCAACGGTCTGGAGGCGTTGAAGCAGCTCAAGCATAGTCAGCCGCAACTGCCGGTGTTGATGCTCAGCATGTATCCTGAAGATCAGTATGCGGTGCGGACGATTCGCGCGGGGGCGGCGGGTTATCTGAACAAAGAGAGCGCGCCGGAAGAATTGGTGACGGCGATTCGCAAAGTCTTGAATGGCGGAGAATATGTCAGCGCCTCAGTCGCCGATGAGTTGGTGCTGCACGCCCGACACGAGGACGATCAGCCGGTGCACAAACATTTATCGGATCGCGAGTATCAGGTGTTGTGCCTGATCGCGGCGGGCAGGGAAGTCAAAGAGATTTCCACGGAATTATCGCTGAGCGCCAAGACGATCAGCACCTATCGCGCGCGGCTGTTGGAGAAGATGAATCTGAAGACGAATGCGGAACTGACGCATTATGCGATTCAGAACGGGCTAGTCTAGAGCGGGTTGGCCTGTGTCCCCTTAATCGCATAACAGATTCAACCCGTCGGGAGCGAATACCGACCTGCTAAAATCGATGGCGGTGGCCGCCATCAGGCTGGCCAACGGTTTCCCATAGACGTTATGGGTGTAGCCAAACCCAATTGTTGGCGTCTGCGATGGCCTCTGGGCGTAGCCGAGTATCAAGTTCGCCTAGCGAATAGGCGCCATCCGAACTCAGCGGTTCCAACCGACAACATGCGATTGAGCGCTGGTCCTGTCCGACCGCGATTGGGCTGAGTTGAACATGGCATAGACAATCCTGATGAACCAGATTGGGAAAACAAAACGTCCGTCAATGCGAATGGCATTGACGGGCTTAGAAACGCGAACAGCCTGAAAATAGTATTTCCAGGCTGTTCGCTATAATTGACTTCGTACAGGCCCGGCGGGCGTCGGACACACAGGTGACCATCACTTCTGAACCGCTCAAAACGCCCTGCCCTACCGCCCTACACCCCCGATTTTAGTCCGACTCCCCCCA
>JAGOBP010000679.1 GCA_017999195.1 Thermoflexales bacterium | reverse complement strand
CCAAAGAACTGACGATGACTCTTTTCGATCGTCTGATCCCAAACCCCGAGTGACCCCCGGCAACCCAATCGATAACCCGACCTCGAAGGCTTTACCCCACCTTCGAGGTCGTGTTGTTACTCGTTACTCGTTACTCGTCATCACCTTCCCACCCACGGCAGCGCCCGATTCGGATCACCCGCCACATACTGATGCAAGCCGCCGCGAATGCCGTGGCTTAACGCCGAAGCGATGAGGCCCAGCGGCACACCCGGTTCGCAGGCTTCTTCGCACATGCCGCAGCCCGCGCACGACGTCAGCCAGCGCGCCACCTCGATAAAGTCCGCCAGCGGCGCATGATTATAGCGATGTGCGCTGCCCACCCCCAATAGCCCGGCCAATTCACCGTTGTACATGGGGCAAGCGTCCAGGCAATCGCCGCACAATGTACAGTTGGAAATCCAACTCAGCAGTCGCGCAAAGTCCATGATGTTCTCGGACGCCAATCCCAACTGCTGCGCCCGCACCGCCGCGCGCTTGTCGATAAGTTCGCCCACGGCCATTTCGCGCTGGGCCACCTGACTTTCGGTCGCCAGGTCCGCCGTTACCTTGCCCAAGCGCCAGCGCGCATCGGTTTCTTCGTCGTGCGCGATGACGAGCAGATATTGCTCGGCCGCCACCCCGATCGCGCCGATGACGACATCGGCCCCGCGCGGCGCAGGCCAGTCGCACACCTTGCAGGCCGGACGCAGATCATACGGCGAATACACCCCCTCGCCCGCATACATCAGCGCGTCGTGCGTCACCGCTTCCTCGCCATGCTCCTGCAATCGTCGCGCATACTCATCCGGCGGATACGTGGCAACACAATCGACGCCGATGACCACCAGCGTATGATTCGCAATCGCTTCGTCAACCGCCCCCACCCGATGGCGCTTACGCAACTCGATCAAAGCCCGTAATTCGCAGGGCCGCAGCATCACGGCCAGCCGCTGACCGGCCCGATCGCGCACGAAGGCATTGACGAGCGCAGCCGCATTGCTCAACATGAGCGGCGCAAAGGGATTGATCCGCTCGATGTCGTCAAGCTGATCAATCGGTTGGGTCATCACGCCCGATCGATCCACCGCCTCGATCGGAGCCAACAGCGCTTGCAGACCAATCGACTGCCACCACGCCGCCAGAAAATCATGCACGGCACCGACCGGATTATCGTGATGCACCGGGATGATGCGATTGACGTTCATGGCCTTACCTCGCAATCTCTGTCGCCGGTAACAGACACTGGCGAATATGTTCATGCTCGACGGTCAACAACAGGTGCTTGGGACAAGCTTGCTCGCACATGCCGCACTCCACGCAACTGTCCAGCCAGCGGCTCAATTTCACTTCGGCGTCGGCGCTGTTGCCAAAATCGAGGCTGACATCCGCCAGCGGGCACGCCTTGAAGCATTCATGGCACGTGGCGCGTGTGGCCAAATGCAGCGCCAGATCGGTGAGGTTGCGCGGCAGCGTTTGCGGCAGGGCCTGCATAAAACGCTCGCGATTGCGCACGCGGCGCGCCGTCACCACATTGTGCGCTTGCACATGTTCCCAGACGTGCGATGGATCAGCCCGCCCGTCAGTGATGTCGGCTAACGGCAATTGATCGATCAACGCGTCATTGCGAACCGTGATCAAGATCATGTCGCGCGTGGCTAAACCGAAGATGCTCAAGATCAGATCGACGCCTTCCGGCATGTGCGTGTCGCACATCTGGCACGCCACCCGATAGCGATTCACGCCCAGCCCGCCCGATCGCGCAAACTGCAACACCTCGGACGTCAGCGCGTCTGCCCCGCCCGCGAAACTGGCCCGCGCCGCATAATCGTCAACGGGAAATGTGCCCACACAATCGACGCCGATGATGAGAAACCGGCTGAAATCAAAGGCTTCGCGTCGATCAAGTTCGACCAGGGCGCGAATCTCGCACGGGCGCAGCAGCGCGCCCAAGCGATCGGTGGGATGCTCTTGCGCCAACTCGGCGGCCAACTTCGCAGCGTTGCAGCGCATCACGGGCACAAAGGGATCGACATGGCGTAGCGCGGCCGCCGACTGCACAAAGCGCGTCTCCACTTGCGTGGTGCCGGGCGATCGAATCGGCGCGATTAGGCCCAGCAGATCCGCGCGTTCATACAGTTGGCTCAAGAAATGCTGAATCGCCGTCAAGGGTTGCCCGTGAGTTTGTAACAGCCAGTGTGTGGTCATTGTTCGGCCTCTTTCTTCATCGAGCCTACTCCCTCTCCCTTTGGGAGAGGGCCGGGGTGAGGGCCAACACCCGCCGTCTTCGCCCCGAAATGAACCCACTTCAACCATACTGCCAGCGGCGACCGCAAGCCATCCGCTCTCAGCCTCAAATGCCCGGCATCAGCACCCTATCTCGGTGCATTTCAGTTTGGGGGCAGAAGGTGATAGGCTTTTTGCCAGAGCGCATCGAAACAGTGGCCCATAATGGCCGCGCGGATCGGCAGAAGCCGTTCTAGGCCTGGCCGTGACCAGCGCATGCCG
>JAGOBP010000678.1 GCA_017999195.1 Thermoflexales bacterium | reverse complement strand
CTTGAACGCGCGCCGTCAGTTCATCGGCCGTGCGCAGGCCCAGTTCCGCCGCCTGCACATGCGACTCGATCACTTCATAGCGCGACCCCAGCACTGCGACCCAGGCATACGCCAGTTGCAACAACGGGCGCGTGCGCGCCAGGTCCACCGGCAGCGCTTCCAGCCAGCGATACAAGGGCGCGGCCTGCCCGCCATGAATCAGCGGCTCCCAAATTCGTTCGATCAAAACCGCGGCGCGATCAAACGTCCCGGCGGCCAATGCCTGCCCGATCGCGTCTTCGAGCGAGCCCGCTTGCTCGAACCACTGCGACGCGGCGAGGTGCAGACGCGCCGGGGCCGTCGGGCGCAGACTGATCAATCGGGCGCGCAGCAATTCTGCAAAGAGATGATGATAGCGAAACCAGCGTCGTTCGGCATCGAGCGGCACTAAGAAAAGATTGCCCTTATCCAGTTGAATCAGCACATCGGCGCTATCCGATCGATCCGTCAACGCGTCACAGAGCGGCGCGTTAAAGCGATCGAGAATGGCGGTGTGCATCAAGAATTCCTGCACGGGCGCGGACTGCGCCGATAAGACTTCTTCGACCAGATAATCAAGGATGTGTTGGTGCGTGCCCACCAGCGCCGCGATGAAGCGCTGCGCATCGACGGCGTCCTGTAGGGACAGCGCAGCCAATTGCAGACCCGCGATCCAGCCTTCGGTGCGATCGGTGAGGGTGCGGGCGTCGTCGGGCGTGAGGGACAGGCGCATGGTGTGCGCCAGAAAACGCGCGGCCTCGTCGGACGTGAATTGCAGATCGCCGCCGCGCAGTTCGGTCAGTTGATCGCGCACGCGCCAGCGCGCCAGCGGCAAGGGCGGATCGATGCGTGTGGCGATGATCACGCGGACGCTGTCCGGCAAATGATCCAAGAAGAAGCGCAGCGCGTCATGAATGTCCGGCGACAGGATGACGTGATAGTCGTCGAGGACCAGGGCGATGGGCGGCGCGGCCTGTTGCAGATCGTTGAGCAGATCGATCAGAAGCGGTTGCAAGGTTGGCAGCGCGCCTGCGTTCAGGGTTTGCAGCAAGGTCTGGCCCGCGCGGGCGCACACGTTTTGCAGCGCGGTGACGAGGTAGGACCAGAAGCGCGCCGGATCGTTGTCATCTGCATCCAGTGACACCCACGCGACGGGGCGCGCGGTCTGCGCGATCCATTCGCTGAGCAGCGTGCTCTTGCCACTGCCCGCTTGCGCGGAAATCAGCGTGATGGGGCGCGCATCGAGCCGGTTGAGCAGACGCGGACGCGGCACGGCGTTGTGACGCAGCGCGGGCACATGCAGTTTGGTGGTCAGCGGTCTAAACACAACTCACATCCAGCTCGACAGTTCAGGAGATTATACCGGAGAATCGCGTTGATGTCGGATGTGAACTTCGCTCTCAGGCCGTTTCCGTCGTCGCTCGCCACACGCTCAAGCCGCCGTCCCCGGCGGCGTTTCTGTGCCAAACTCGCGCCGAGGACGGCGCTGTGAGCAGGGCTTAACAGGACTTTGGAAAAGCCCTGGCCTCGCTCTCAATCACGGTTGACACCGCATCCGATCGGCGTATACTATGTACTGCTAACCAATCAAACCGGAGTTCATATGCCGAAGAGCACCAAGCGCCCCAATTCCAAACAACTCGCCGGCCAGCAAGGCGGAGCCGCTACGCTGGAGAATCACGGCGTCGATCACTTTCGCACGATCGGTGCGTTGGGCGGCCAAACGACGATGCAGCGTCATGCGGACGAATTCGCGGACGTGTGGCAGCGCGGTGGCCTGACGACGAAGCGCCGTTACGGGCGAGAGCACTATCGAGAGTTGGCGCAGCGTTCAGCCGAAATCAGACAGGCGGCCACATCGAAGCGCGATCTGGTCATACAGGAAATGCTCGATGATGGCTGGAAGATCCCGACAATCATCCAATTGACTCTGGACGATGTGCCGAAGTTGAAGAAATATCTAAGCAATGGTTTGGGGCATTATCTGCGAGAAGAGCGACCGGATACCGAATCCAGCGCCTTATTCGTCTCGAAGACCGGTCGGCCGTTGACGCTGGCTAATACTTATAAAGTGATGCGCAGCAAACAACTTACTTCGTAACGCAATCGTCATCATTTTCCCTCTTGACAAATCGTAAAACCGTCATATAATACGAGCGACTGAGCAATCAAATCAAAGTCGGCGCGTGCCCCAACCGTAGAAGCATACAAACAGCCAACCAAGCTAGCCGAAACCTGCTTCTCAGACTTGCACGTACCGAACCTTCTTTCAGGAAAATTACCGTGATAGCGCAATTCTCGAATCTGCGAACCGAAGACCAGACGCCGGGCCACAGCCCGATGTTTGCTTTGGTCGCGCCCAAGAATACGGTTACTTTTAGCGGGAGGCCGCGCTAACGCACTCTGTCCCTGTCGGACGACGAGCGTGTGGGCCTGCCCTGCACGCTCGTTTTTATTTTCTCAATGAAGTCGACAAGGAGGCACTCATGGTCACTATTCGCGTCATTCC
>JAGOBP010000116.1 GCA_017999195.1 Thermoflexales bacterium | reverse complement strand
CGCTCATTCTCTTCGGCCAGCGATTCCGGCTGTTCGTGTCGCACGCCCAGCACCGGCAAACCGGCCAACTGCGTGTCGTCGAAATCCACGTCCTGCCGCCGCCCGTGATCGCGGTGCCAGTTGGCTACCAGATTGTGCGCGATGCGGTACAGCCAGGCCGAAAAGGGCACGCCGCGATCGACGTAATCTTCCACGTGCATCAACGCCCGATAGAACACGCGGCTGGTCACGTCCTCGGCGTCATGGTGATTACCCATGCGGTAATACACGTAGTTGTAAATCTTGACCACATAGCGCTCGTACAACTCGCCAAACGCGGTCGGATCCGTTTTGATGCGCGCGATCAAATCGAGATCGCTGTCCGTTCCACTCACCGGGCTGCTCCACCCTTTCAGTTGGCGCGGTAGGCCGTGAACGACCGGATCACTACATGTAACACCGGTCTGTCGCAAGAGTTGCGGCATGCCTGACATGCGGTGTAAATTGTGCCTACCGCCGACTGGTTAATTCGCGTGAGTATATCAGCCTGCGGGCGGATGTCAACCAAGCGCCAAGTTTCATGTTATACTCGCGGTGTTCGGTCATTTATCCACTCACGAGGCCACCCTATGCACTGCCCCACCTGTGATGCCAAACTGCCCGACGACGCCGAAATCTGTGATGCCTGCAATCAGGAACTTTGCCCGGAATGCCACGCGGCGATTCCACCCCGCGCCACCTCATGCCTGAATTGCGGCGCAGGCTGGACGCTGGCCTGCCCCAATTGCGGTCAAATCGTCCTCCCGATCGATACCCAGTGCCCGGCGTGCGGCCTCTCGTTTGAGGGTGACGACGAAGACACGGAAGACTGTCCGCATTGCCAGCAGGCCATGCCCGAAGAGGCCGATGTTTGCCCGCATTGTGGCGGCGAACGCTGCCCTGCCTGTGGCGCGGCCCTGCAACCCGATGATCTGATCTGCGCCCACTGCGGCACTACCTTCGTCCTAAATTGCCCGGCCTGCGGCACAGAAATCCCGGACGGCGCAACCAAGTGCCCGCAGTGCGGCGAAGTCTTTGATGCCAGCGCGCCCACCACCGACGGCGATCATTGTCCGCATTGCGGCGCGCCAGCCGCGCGCGAGGATGGCGTCTGTACGGCCTGCGGCTTGACCTTCTGTCCGCGCTGTTTTGCCAAGACCGGCGAAGACGACGAGCGTTGTCCGCAGTGTGATTTGACCCTGTACTTCAACTGTCCCGATTGTGATCAAACGTTGTTGGCCACCACGCCCATTTGCCCCAGTTGCGATCGACTCTTTGCGCGCGACTGCCCCCATTGCCATCAACCGATCTACCTCGCGCCGATCGAGTGTCCCAGTTGTCACAACGCCCTGCCCGCCGAGAAGGCCCAAAACGCGCGCCCCCGGCTCGATCAGTTCCGCATGCCGACAATCATACACATCGATTGTCCCAACTGTGGCACATTCTTTGATCCCAGCCGCAGCCCGTGTCCCAACTGCGAATTGATGGTGTGTGCTAATTGTCGCGCCATCGCGCTGGAAGGCGAAACGGCCTGCTCGCGCTGCGGCGCAGCACTGCCCGTCTTTGCGCTGACGTGCCCGCGCTGCCAGACGGTCGTTGACGATACCGCACGCCAGTGCCCACAGTGCGGCCTCGATCTATCGGGCGAATGTCCGCGCTGTCACGCTGAATTACCCGACGGCGCCGATCGCTGCCCCAGCTGCGCTCAAGCCGTCTGCCCGGACTGCGGCTCGGCCGTCAGCGACGATGCCGTGCAATGCGCGGTGTGCGGCGCGCAGTTCACCTTTGCGTGCCCGGTCTGCGGTACCACCGTCAGCGCCGCCGTCGATGCCTGCCCCAAGTGTCAGACCGTATTTGAGTAAGGTAAAGTCATGCACGACGAAGACGAGTTGTTTGAGGAAACACCCGCCCCGATCGATCCGATCAACGCCTTGGCGCACGATCAGATCGAAGCGGCAATTAGTTCATTGCTGACCAGCGTGGGCGAAGACCCGCAGCGTGATGGCCTGCGCCACACGCCCGCGCGCGTGGCCCGCATGTACGCGGAATTGCTCAGCGGCTACCACACCGATCCGGTGGCGTTGATCAACGGCGCGCTCTTTGAAGTGGATTACGACGAGATGGTGGTCGTCAAATCGATCGAGTTTTATAGCCTGTGCGAACATCACCTGCTGCCGTTTTACGGGCACGCGCACGTGGCCTACATTCCGCGCAGCAAAGTGCTGGGCCTCAGCAAGATTCCGCGCGTGGTCGATATGTTTGCGCGGCGGCTGCAAGTGCAAGAGCGCATGACGCGCCAGATCGCGGATTTTCTGGAGGGCGTGTTACATCCGCAAGGGGTGGCCGTCGTCGTCGAGGGGGCGCATCTGTGCGCCATGATGCGGGGCGTGAAAAAAGCCAATGCGCGCATGGTCACCAGTTCGCTCATTGGCCGCTTCAAGTCCGACGCCCGTACCCGCGCCGAATTCTTTGAACACATTAGAAGCAATGCTCAATGAACAATGTGCAATGATCAATGAGCAATCTACGACACATTGATCATTGTTCATTGTTAAGACTGCGCTCCGCCCCCCACCGTAATCACTTCGCCATTCACAAACGTATTCATGCCCGACCCCAGGAACAACGCCACGCGTGAAATATCATCGGGCGTGGCGACGCGCTTCAACGGAATTTGATTGACCAGCTTTTCCAATCGATCGGGCGTCATCTTCTCGCGCTCGCGCGGCGTCAGAATCGTCGTTGGCGCGATGACGTTGCACAGGATGCCATCGGTTCCCAGTTCCTTCGCCAGCGACTTCGTCAAGCCAATCAAGCCCGCCTTGGCCGCGCTGTAATGCGCCAACTTTGCGCCGCCCACCAGCCCCGTGCGCGATGAGATGTTGACGATGCGTCCCCACTTTTGCTGTTTCATGTGCGGGGCCAGCAAGCTGGTCAAATAAAAAGTCCCCGTCAATACGGTATCGATCATGCGCTGCCACTGCTCGATCGGCATCGCATCGATCGCGTTCATGTCGAAGATGCCCGCATTGTTGATCAGCACATCGACGCCCCCCCACTCTGCTTTCACATCATTCAACATCTGCACGATGGAAGTGCGATCGGTCAAATCGGCCTGTGCCGTGATGGCTTCGCCGCCCATATTCTCGATCGTTTCTGCGACGACCTCGGCGGCCTCCACGCCCGATCGGTAGTGGACCACCACGCGGGCTTCCTCGCGGCCAAAATCCACCGCCATCTCGCGGCCCAGCCCGCCGCTCGCACCCGTGATCAACACCACTTTGCCGGCCAATTCCAGATCCATGGGGGCCTCCTTTGTCATCAAGCGTAGTCGTTGACTCGATTATACCGTGATCCACACAGTGAGGCTAAAGGCTCTTCAGCCCGCCGTCGACAATAGGCTTTGACCAGCGTCGCCAGCAACCCTCCCCCAAATGCTGAGTCGGCAAAACTTTCAACACCAACTGAACGAAACTCAAACCAAATCGACACAAACGCGTGGTAACATTTCGCGCAACCCAAACCCAATCAAGAGGAATGTCCCATGAAACGTAATTGGTTGCTCACATTGACTATCGCAACGGCAATGGCAATGGTCGGCTTCGCTATTGCCGCCGTAACGCCAGCTAGCGCGATATCTACGAATATCGTTATCGGTGAGTTTCGGACGCGTGGCCCTGCTGGTGGGAATGACGAATTCATCGAACTCTACAATCTAAGTTCGGTGCCTGTGAATATCAGCGGTTGGCGCATTAACGGAAGTAGCAGCACTGGTGTGACCACAACACGTGCAACTATCCCGAATGGAGTGACGCTCGGTGCCTATCAGCACTATTTGATGGCCAACACGGCCGCGAGCGGTTATTCTGGATCTGCAACACCCAATCTCACCTATACTACGGGAATTGTTGATAATGGTGGCATTGCAATTGTCGATACGACAAATGTCATCATCGATCAAGTGGGAATGAGCGCCACCAGCGCATATCGAGAAGGAACGACCCTCACGCAAACGACTACGAGCATCCAGCAAAGCTACGCTCGGCAGCCCAATACCCTCTCACAAGTTGGCGGCTACAAGAATGGTGTTGATACTGATAGCAATATCGCGGACTTCATTTACAACAACGGTAGTTCGTCACCGGAGAATCTCACCAGTCCTCTGGCTATCATCCTGAGCGACCTCAGCGCCAGCACTCCCGCCGCGTCGCCCGCGCCCGTCGTCTTTGGCGCGCTTGGCTTGGTCGCCGCCGCTTTACTCTTACGCAGACAGGCCGCCCGCACGACCTCAAATTAACGCTTCAAGTCAGTAGGCCTGTGGTAGAATGAAGGCGCATCGATCATCATCTGATCGATGCGCCATTCTTATTCATAGGCTCGACAACGTGACCTCCACCCGGCAAATCCTTATTCCCCTGTTGCTCGTCTCGATGTTGGCCGCGCTGGTCTTGATGGTCATCACGGCGACCGGCAGCGCCACCGTCACCGTCGAATGGAGCACCGCCAGCGAACTCAACACCGCCGGCTTCAACCTCTATCGCGGCGAGACGCAAGACGGCCCGTTCGCCCGCATCAACGCCGAACTCATCCCTGCCTCGCCCGACCCGCTCATTGGCGGCTCTTACATCTTCACCGACACCGACGTCATCGCCGGACGCACCTACTATTACCAGTTAGAAGACATCGAAACGAGCGGGGCCGCCAGCGTGCAAGGCGTCGTTGAAGTCAGAGCCGACGGCGGCCTGGACCCGGCGCTGCTCATCGCACTGGCCGCCGTCGTCGTGATCTTGATCGGCATCAGCATCGTCTTGCAGCGCAAACGCTAACGCAGCACCGACGCCACCCTTAAATTCAGGCACATGATGGGCGCATCGACTTCATCTACCACCTTCACCCTGAGCCTGGCCGATCTGGCGCTGACGATCAGCACCGATGCCGCCCTGAGTGCGGCCTTGGTGAAACGCTATGCCGCCTTCCTCCAACCCGATCGGCCACCGGCCGCCTTCAGCGCCGAGATCGAACGTGCGGGCCACACGCTGCGCGTCACCGATGAACGCCCGCTAATCTTCCGCGCCGATGGCGCGTACTTCACCGATCCCGCCTATTCCGGCCACATCGATCTGGCCCGGCAACACGCCCGCCTGACGCTGGACAGCGCCATGCCCGTCGAAGACGCCGACTATTTCATCCGCACCCTGTATGCCCTGCGCTGCTTCGAAGCGGGCGGCCTGTTGTTTCACGCCGCCGGTCTGGTGCGGAACGGGCGCGGCTATTTATTCTTTGGTCATTCGGGCAGCGGCAAAACCACCGTCTCCCGCCTCAGCCCGGAAGCCCTTGTCCTCAATGACGACCTCGTCGCATTGATGCCGCACGCCGGACAATGGCACATGCACAGCACGCCCTTCTCCAACCCCACCCAGCACGCCTCCCCCGTCGGCCCGCAGGCCGCGATCGTGCAGGGCGCCTATCGCTTGATTCAAGACCGCCGTGTCTACGTCCAGGATCTGCCGCCCGCGCTCGCCGTCGCCGAAATCGTCGCCAGCAGTCCCATCGTGTGTGCCGACCCCGCCCGCACGCTTGACCTGCTCACCCGCGCCCGTCAATTGCACACCGCTGTCCCCATCCGTCACTTGCACTTCTTGCCCGACAATTCATTTTGGACTGTAGTCGAATAGTCGCGGTGATCGGTCAATTGGTGATTAGCCAACTCGTTGCCAGTCACTAGTTACCAGTTGACCAATCCCCAATCCCGAGGTCACTATGCGCCATGCACTTATCATCGTCCTGAGTTTATGTGCGACGTTGGCGGCGGTTGCTTCTACAGCCGTCGGCTCGATCGGGTCACCGCAAGGCCCGCATGCCGCAACGGCAGACGTTGCTTCGACCTGGGTCACCGTCATCGCCGCTGATCAGGCCGATCTCGATCGGTATTTTGTCGGCCCGATCTACCGCCAGACGATCGGCGATCTGCACCGCCTCGCAGGACTCGCGCGCACCGACGCTCTGCCCGCTCTGACCAGCGCACCCGGCGTCATCGGCGTCCTCACCGCCGACGATGTGCCCTTGCCACCTCAACCCGATGAAGCCCACACCTTTGTCGCGCAGGTCGAAGAAACCCTGACCGGTCTTCCAGACCAATCAGGGTTGAACAAACCCTCGGGCTGGTACGAAAACGATACGCAGGGCGTGCGCGAAACGTGGAACAGTCTGCACCTAGACGGCGCAGGCGTTACCATCGCCGTGCTGGACTCTGGCGCAGACTTTGGCAATCCCGCGTTGAATGGCCGCTATGCCGTGCAGACCGCCACCCTGACCGGCAGCCAGGCCTATGTGGGCTGGCCCGTCGCCTACGACGATCGCTCCTTAAGCGCCTACCTTGCCAACCCGGCCAGCGCCAACAATTGGGGCTGGTATGTCAACGCCGTCCGCACCTTCACGGGCACCGGCGCGTTCACCTTTACCATCCCCGGCAAAGCGCTTATTTACACCGCGCCCAATGCCAGCCTCTCGGACCGCTACTACCAGGGCCTGCATCCCGATCCCACTCTAAGCAGCGCGCCCGTCCTGGTGGCCGATACCGTCATCAGCGGCATCTATGATGCCGTCTTCATGGACCTCAACACCGATGGGCAATTCGAAACCAAAGTCACGCGCGATCAACCGGTGGGCGCGCTCGATTCATCGGGTGACGGCGCGGCCGATACGTCGGCAGGCTTAATCTATTGGATCAGCGACGGCATCAATCCGCCCCCCGGCTCGATCGGCCTGTATGGCCCCAACGTCCCCATTCCGGCGGCCGGGCGTCTGGTCGCCTTCATGATCGATTCGCTCTCATTCTCGGGCGGCGGCCACGGCACCGAATGCTCATCGACGGCGGTGGGCAACGACGGCGGCGTCTTTACGCCCGAGCCGCGCGTCACGTCGTTTTACACCATCACCTACGGCCCGCTGGTGCAAGGCCCCGCCCCGGCCGCCAAGATCATCGCCGTGGGCAACGTCTACGCGGGCGGCTCCATCGAATCGGCCTACCTGTTCACCTTTCTGGGCTACGATGGCGTGCCCCACACCGGCGACGAACCGCAGATCGCCACGCTCAGTTACGGCACCAGCAGCATCGACAACGACACCTACGATTGGGAATCGCGCTACATCACGTATCTGACCCGCTACTACGAAGAGCAATTCGGCGCGGGTGCTGCCCCGCTCTTCATCCACTCGGCGGGCAATGGCGGCCACGGCAACGGCACACTCATCCAGCCCAGCCCGTCGGTGGGCTTGACCGTCGGCGCGGCCACGCAATACGGCACCCTCAACGCCTGGGGCATTTCCGAGACCATCAGCGCGCCCAATCGCGTCAACTATGGCGATGTCGTGGCCCTGTCCGATCGAGGGCCGACCGCCGACGGGGTGCGCGGCGTCGATCTGGTCGCCAACGGGCATGCGGGGACAGGCGCGTATCCCGTTAACGTCAATCACAATGGCGCGCGCGCCTACGTCCACTGGACGGGTACCAGTCGCAGCGGGCCGGTTGTGGCAGGCATCGGCGCGTTGACGGCGCAGGGCTTTCAACAAACCACTGGCCGCTGGCCCACGGCCGACGAACTGCGCCGTCTGCTCATTAACAGTGGCCGCGATCTGGGTCACGAAGTCATGGCGCAGGGCGCGGGCCAGGCCAATGCCTTTCGCGCCGCGCAAGCCGCGCTGGGCCAATACGGCCTGATCGTCGATCCGCCCACCCTCACGGTCGATGAACTCCCGCGCGGCCAGGTCACCACCCGATTGATCCAGCTGCGCAATCCCGGCCCGGCGGCCATCACGGCGACGCTGCACACGCAGCAACTGATCGAAGTCGCCCACTATACGGCCACACTCGCGACCATCACCGATACCGCGACCCTGTACAACAACGGCCTGCCCGACTACGCCCTGAATCTAACGGAGTGGATCACGGCCAATGCCGATGCCGATTTGATGGTGGTCAAACTGACGGTGCCGTTTGAGCATTTCGACACCGTGCCGCCCACGCCCGGCGTCTCTAACAACAATTGGCGGCTGATGGTCTACAACTGGTGGGACTTAAACGCCAATCAACAGTGGTGGACCGATCTCAACGCCAACACGCGCGTTGACCTCAACGAAATCGATTCTGGCGATGAGTGGTTGCGCTTCGATTACAGCCGACTCGCCGGGACGCAGCAGCAAGTCAGCGTGGGCTTGCCCTACACGCGCTCGATCGGGGCGGGCGCTGGCGGGGTGTGGGCGGGCGCATCGCATTTTGTGCGCAGTGCGGGCAACAATCGCACCACGCTCGCTTTCGATGTGACGTTCTATCGGCACGAAAATTGGCCGGAGGCGCAGGTTGAAGTAGAGCAGGCTCCCATGCCTGCGATCCCGGCGGCGTGGGAGCCGCCTCTGCTAAGTCATCAGGTTTCGATGGCAACAGTCATCGTCCCACCTCAATCCACCATCGATGTGACCGTAACCTTACTCGCTCCACCCGATGCAACCTACGGACTTCACGCCGGAACGCTCGTCATCTCAGACACGGGGCGGCTCGACCTCGATCCGACGTACCGCCCGCGCGACCTGAATGTGCCCATCAGCTGGCAAGTTACGCCCGATCCGGCCGTGGGGGCCGTGATCGTCGATCGGGCGCAGGGCGGCTTTAGTTGGGGCGGCCGTGGCGAAGAGGGTGATTGGCATTTCTATCGCTTCACGTTGAACGATCCGCCGCCGGGCAGTATCCTGCTGGCGCACACCGAGTGGAGCGACTATCCCACCGATCTGGACACGCTGATTTTAGGGCCAAGCGTGGACACCTTCTCGACCACCGCGCCGCAGTGGTTTGGACCGTTTACTGAAAGCCTAATCGGCGGCAGTGTCCGATCGGGTGTGCGCCCCTCCTGGCGGTTCCAGACCGCCACCGGCCGCACCGAGGAATGGGTCGCGGTGACCGCCCGGCCTGGCCCGCATGTCGCCATCGAGCAGGCGGTGCTGCTGGGCGGACATCAGGCGCAAGTGCCGTTTACGACCAGTCTGGGTCTGGCCTACGTAAAGCCGTATCCGATCCGAATTGATCCCAATTGCGGGCTGACGTGTACCATCACAGCCACGTTCTATTCCACCATTGACCTTAGCGGCACCATAGCGCAGTCCCACGGCTACGGCTGGTACACTCCGACTCTGTACACGGGTGTAGCCATTTCGCAAGGCCAGAGCGTGCCCCAGAGCATG
>JAGOBP010000677.1 GCA_017999195.1 Thermoflexales bacterium | reverse complement strand
CTGCGACTGGATGGTGCATTCGTAGCTATACGAAGCGCCCGCCTGCTCGCTTTGCGGCCGATGGAAACCTTCGCCCACCAGGCCGTACAACCAACCTTCGTAGGTGACGTAGTAACTGACGCTGCTACTCAGATCACCCGCCGCCCGATTAAAGTCATCCTGGCCGGTGATGCCGTTGCGATTCACGTCGTACAGGATCAAGTTCGTGTCGGTGCCGGGCGTCAAGTCCAACGTCCGACAGGTGACGAGCATGCCGGGTTTTACGCGCGCCTTGAAATAATCATTGTCCCAGGAATCGCCGCTCTGGACACACTCCACGAAATTTAGGCTGGCGTATTTCACGCCCAGGCCAATGGTCGTGGCGGTGTCGTAATCATTATTCGGCTCAAATTTGTCCGAGCCAGTCGTGCAGGCAAACGCGCCGGGCGTCGGCGTAATGGTCTTGGTGGGGGTTGGGGTACTGGTGGGAGTTGGGGTATTAGTTGGCGTTGAAGTCGGCGCGGTGTTGGAAAACTCGATCGAGTAGAAGCCGCCCGTACAACGCGCTGCCGCGTTCAACTGATATAGTCTGAAATACATCACGCCCGAATAGGTCGCAACCAGGCTCTTTGTCGCAATGAAGTCAGCCGTGTCGATATCACTCGCAATCAACGTTTGAGTATTATCGTAAATATCAAGGCCCAGGTTATAGTTGCCAGCCGATTGATTGGCCGGAACCGCCCGGACCGTAATGGTATTGCCAACGATGACGTTAATCTGGAAGTAATTGTCAATCGATGGCACCTCAACGGCGGCCCCCGGAACGTTGGTGGGCGGCACCAGCACCAGATTGTTAGCCGGGCTAAGGATCAAGGCAGTGGCAAAACTCTGATTGGGCGATTGAACGGTCGATGTTGTGGACAGCGTGCAGGAAACGCCAGCGGTGGGGGCCAAAGGATCGAGGCTATCGACGCCCTGCGCGGCAGGCCTCAAGTCCGCCGACGCCCGCGCACTCGGCGTCATTGCCGACAGCAACGCCACGACTATGACCAGCAAGCCGATTGACATCATCCCGATAATTCGTGCGCGTTTCATGGGCCTAAGTCCTTTAACCTGACTAGCGGCTATTATACATGGAACAACAGCCCGACACAACCAGTTATACGGGCGATTCGATTGACGGTCATCCGCGCCTATGCTAAGATACGGCCCACTTCATCAGGAGGCCCGTGTGTCCAACCCCGCTCCGGCTTCAGCCGCGCGCATCCGCGCCAAACGCTGGGCCATTTATCCAACCGCACCCGACGATCAATTTACCCGCTTCGCCGATTTGCCGCCCGTTGTCGTGCAGATTTTGTACAATCGCGGCTTGACCGATCCGGCCGCCGTGACGGCCTTCATCCAGACCGATCGGCCCACGCCGCCCGACGACCTGTTTCAAATGGCAGGGATGACGCGTACCGTCGAGCGCATCCGGCAGGCCATTCGCGACCGCGAACCGATCGCCATCTACGGCGACTACGACGTAGACGGCGTCACCGCCACCGCCCTGCTCGTGCAGACGCTCACCGCCTTCGGCGCGGACGTGCGCCCCTACATCCCGCATCGCGTCGATGAGGGCTACGGCCTCAACATCGAAGCGCTGGAACTGCTCAAGAAAGACGGCGTGCGGCTCGTCATCACCGTCGATTGCGGCACACGCTCGCTGGCCGAGGTCGCGCACGCCAAAGCGATCGGGCTGGATCTGATCATCAGCGATCATCATATGCCGTCGGATCAACTGCCCGATGCCTACGCGCTGATCAATCCCAAACAACCCGATTGTCCGTATCCCTTCAAAGAACTGGCCGGAGTCGGGCTGGCGTTCAAAATCGCGCAGGCGCTGCTCATCGTCAATCGCCGCGACGATGCCCAGCCCGTGGACCTGAAGGAAGAAGATTTGCTCGATCTGGTGGCGCTGGGCACAGTGGCCGACCTGGCCCCCCTGCTCGACGAAAACCGCTCGCTGGTGGCGCGCGGCCTGCGCCAAATTCGGGCCACAACCCGCCCCGGCCTGCGCGCCTTGATCAACCTCAGCCGCTCAACCGCCATTGACACTACCACGATCGGCTTTGCATCGGGACCGCGCCTCAACGCAGCGGGGCGACTCGATCACGCGCTCAACGCCTATCACATCCTGATGACCGCTGACGCCGCCGAGGCTGATCGGTTGGCGTTGGACTTGGACAGCCGCAACCGTGATCGCCAAACGCTGACGCGCGATCTATCGGACAAAGCGCGTGAGATGATTCTGAGTCGCGCCGATGGGGCCGCGCTGTTGTTTGCGGCTGATCCCGATTTTAAGTCGGGCGTGGTGGGGTTGGTGGCCAGCCGCCTGACCGAAGAATTTTATCGGCCCGCCGTTGTGATCGAGCAAGGACCGCTGGAGAGTCGCGGCTCGTGCCGCAGCATCCCGGAATTTCACATCACGCGCGCGCTGGATGAATGTGGCGAGCTGTTCGTGCGGCACGGCGGCCACGCGGCGGCGGCAGGCTTCACCATCGAGACAAGCC
>JAGOBP010000676.1 GCA_017999195.1 Thermoflexales bacterium | reverse complement strand
GGAGGGGATCGAGAAGGACGGGGGGGAGAAAATTCCGGTGCTGGGGCGGGCGGCGGCTATCTGTGTTCGCCCGCGCATATCCTGCAGGCCGATACGCCGCTGGAGAACATCGAGACGTTCATCGCGGCGGTGAAGAAGTACGGGGCCTATTAGCGGACGCAGATGAACGCAGATTTCGCTGATTATTCTTGTGGAGATAAGCACTCATGAAACGCATCGGTTTCCTTCTCAAAGTGAAGCAGGACAAGTTGGCGGAGTACAAAGCGCATCACGCGGCAGTGTGGCCGGAGATGCTGGACGCGCTGCGGCGCACGGGTTGGCACAACTACTCGATCTTCGCGCGCGAGGATGGCCTGTTGTTCGGCTACTTTGAAGCGGAAGAGAGTTTTGCCGCCTCGCTGGCGGGCATGGCGCAGGAAGACATCAACGCCAAGTGGCAAGAGTTTATGGCGCCGTACTTCGAGAACCTGAGCGGCGCGCACGCCGATGAGAGCATGCTGGCGTTGGATGAGGTCTTTCATCTGGACTGATTCAAAGGCTTCCTCCACGAATCTTCACGAATCAACACTAATGAATTGAATTAGAGAAGATTCGTGCGATTCGTGGATCGATTTTCGTTGATTCGGAGATTGGCTTATGGCTCAACCTCAGCATTACCTGGCAATTGATCTGGGCGCAGAAAGTGGCCGCGCCATCCTGGGCACGTTCGACGGCGAACGCCTGACGCTGGAAGAGATCCATCGCTTCGGCAACGGGCCGGTGAAGTTACCCGATGGTCTGCACTGGGACATCCTGCGCCTGTGGACCGAGATCAAGACGGCATTGACCATCGCCGCGCACAAGCCCGGCGTCACGTTGGCCGCGATCGGGGTGGACACATGGGGCGTCGATTTTGGCTTGCTCGACGAACACGGTGTGTTGCTCGGCAATCCCTATCATTATCGTGACGCTCGCACGGATGGCATGGTCGAAGCCGCTTTTCAGCGGATGCCGCGCGAAGCCATCTTCGCCGCGACCGGCATCCAGTTCATGTCGCTGAACACGCTGTATCAACTGTTCGCGATGGTCACGCAAAAGTCGCCCGCTTTGCAAGCGGCGCGCACCTTCCTCACCATTCCCGATTTGCTGAACTACTGGCTGAGCGGCCGCGCCGTGTGCGAGTTCACCAACGCGACGACGACGCAATGCCTCAATCCCCATCGCTGCGAGTGGGCGACTGCGTTGCTCGAAACGTTGGATATTCCCACGCATATTTTCCCAGAAATCGTGCAACCGGGCACGGTTCTGGGCGAACTCCGCGCCGAAGTGGCCGACGACGCGGGCTGCGGGCGTGTGCCTGTCGTGGCACCCGCTTGCCATGACACGGGTTCAGCCGTGGCGGCCATCCCGGCGGACAATGCCGATTTCGCGTGGATTAGTTCCGGCACGTGGTCGATTATGGGCGCAGAAGTGAGCGAGCCGGTCGTCAACGCGCAGACTTTGAAATACAACTTCACCAATGAAGGCGGCGTCGCCAATACGTGGCGGCTGTCGAAGAACATCGCGGGCTTGTGGCTGGTGCAAGAATGCCGCCGCACGTGGGCACACGCGGGCGAAGAATTCTCGTATGGCGAGTTGACGCGGCTGGCGGCTGAAGCGCAGCCCTTCGCCGCGATTATCGATCCCGATGATGCCGAGTTCTACAAGCCCGGTGATATGCCCGCGCGTATTCGCGATTATTGCGTGCGCACCGGCCAGCCCGCACCCGAGAGTAAAGGCGCGATCATCCGGGCCGCGCTGGAAGGCCTGGCGCTGAAATATCGCTGGGTGCTGGAACGCCTCGAAGAGATTCTGGGCCGGCGGCTCGATCCGATCCACATCATCGGCGGCGGCACGCAAAACCGATTGCTCAATCAACTCACGGCGGATGCGACGGGCCGCCGGGTGGTCGCGGGACCGATCGAGGCGACGGCGTCCGGCAATGTGATGTTGCAAGCGGTGGCGCTGGGACATTTGGAATCGGTTGCCGCGGGCCGCCGCGTGATCGCGCAATCGTTTGAAGTGGTTCCGTACGAGCCGCGGGATCGATCGGGTTGGGACGAAGCGTATCAACGGTTTGTGGAATTGATCGAACTGTAAATCAAGCACAGGTGACGCATGGCAACAGCCGACACGCACACCCCCGTATTGCAAATGCAGCATATTTCCAAGCGTTTTGATCACACGCAAGCGCTGGACGACGTTTCGCTGGACCTGTACCCGGGCGAGATTCACGCGCTGTTGGGCGAGAACGGCGCGGGCAAGTCCACGCTGATCAAGATCATGACCGGCATCTATCAGCCTGATGACGGCGAAGTGCGGCTGGATGGCAAGCCGATTCGCATTTCAAACTCGATCGAGGCGCAAGCGCACGGCATTGCGGCGATCTATCAGGAACCGATGGTTTATCCTGATCTCAACGTGGCTGAAAACATCTTCATCAATCATCGCCATCGCGGGCGCGTGGTCAACTGGCGCAAGATGTTCAACGACGCCGAAGCGATTCTGGCGCAG
>JAGOBP010000675.1 GCA_017999195.1 Thermoflexales bacterium | reverse complement strand
GCACGTATTAGCTTGACCCTTTCCGCCCGCCATCGCCGCCGTGTTTCGCCAGGGTTTTGCAGTCACAAGTCTTATCGGTTCTGCCGCGAAGGCCCGGTATTTGAACGTTAATTCCTCCGTTAACGAGGCTTAAGATGGTCGCCAATCCAATCCGTGTGCTATTAATTGAAGATAACCCGGGCGATGCGTTGTTGATCGAGGAGGCGTTGCACGATGTGCCGACTCCGGCCTTTCGATTTGAGCATGTAGGCCGGCTTGGTCAGGGGCTAGAGCGCCTAGCGCGCGGCGACATCGACGTGATCTTGCTGGATCTGTCATTGCCCGATAGTCATGGCCTGGACACCTTGACCCGCACCTGTGCACACGCGCCGACGATTCCCGTCATCGTGTTGACGGGGTTGGACGACAATGTGCTGGAGGTGCGGGCGGTGCAGTCCGGCGCGCAAGATTTTCTGTCGAAGAACGCGCTGAACGGTCATTTGCTGGCGCGGGCGATCCGGTACGCCATCGAGCGCAAGCAAGCCGAGGAGCAGCTGCGGCAGACCAATGCCTATCTGGAAAACTTGATCAACTATGCCAATGCGCCCATCATCGTGTGGGATACGCAATTTCGTATCACGCGCTTCAACCACGCGTTTGAATTCCTGACGGGGCGCACCGAAGCCGGGGTGCTGGGCCAGTCGCTGGAAATCCTCTTTCCGCCCGACCTGGCCGAGCCGTCGATGGCGCTGATTCACAAGACGTTGAGCGGTGAGCGGTGGGAGACAGTCGAGATCAAGATACTCCATTTGGACGGATCGATCCGCACCGTGCTGTGGAATTCGGCCACGCTGTTTGCGCCTGACGGCCAAACGCCGATCGCGACCATCGCGCAAGGCCAGGACATCACCAAGCGCAAACAGGCTGAAGAAGCGTTGCGCGCCAGTGAAGCCAACTATCGCCAGTCGGAGGCCGAGTTGAAGCAGGCCCAGTCGGTGGCGCAGCTGGGGAATTGGAAATGGAGTATCCAAACGGGCGAGGTAAGTTGGTCGGATGAGATGTATCGCATTTTTGGGATCAATAAGAACTCATTTAGCGGGCGATTGGGCGAGGTCATCGAGAAGGTTATTCACCCCGACGATTTGCACCTGGTGCTGCCCAGCAATGCGGCGGCCTTCGCGGAAAAAAAGCCAATTGAGTATCGCATCATTTGGCCCGATGGATCAATCCGGTATATCTGGGCCTTGTCCGGCGAGGCGATACTCGATGCCGACGGAAAGCCGATCTTCTTGACGGGGATTGCCCAGGACATTACCGAACGCAAGCTGGCGGCCGAACAAGTTCAGCGCTATGAATTCATCGCCAATACCGCCACCGAATCGATGACGCTGATCAATCGGCAGCATGTTTTTGAGGCCGTGAACGACGCCTATTGCCTGGCGCGCGGTCGGTCGCGCGCCGAACTCATCGGGCGGTCGGTGGCCGAGATCTGGGGCGACGCGCACTATCGCGCCCATATTGGGCCTTATTTAGAGCAATGTTTTGCCGGGCAGATCGTGCGTTACGAAGACTCTTTCACGTTCGATCAAGGTGAACCGCGCTATTACCAGGTGGGCATGTATCCCTACCGGTCCATGCCCGACGAGCCGGTCCGATCAGCGGTCGTCGTCAACTTCGACATTACGGATGTCAAGCGGGCCGAATCCCAAAGAGAGGCGGCGCTGGCCGCCCTGCGCGATCTGAATGCGGTGTTGGAACAGCGGGTAATCGATCGGACCCGCCAACTCACCGAGGCCAACCTACAGTTATCGCAGCTCGATCACCTCAAAGATCAATTTATCTCACGCATCAGCCACGAACTTCGCACACCGCTGACCAACATCGTCATCTATCTGGAATTGCTGGAAACCGGCAAGCCGGAGAAACACGCGCGCTATCGCCAGGTGCTCAACGAGCAAACGGCGTTGCTGCAAAAGTTGATTGAGAATTTGTTGGCAGTGACGCAACAAAGCGTCAACACGGCCGAATTGCGCATCGCCCCGACCGACCTCAACCACCTGGCGGCCTCACTGGCGGCGGATGTGGCTCCGCGCGCTGCCCAACGCAGCCTGACCCTAAACAGCGCGTGGCAGCCCGATCTGCCGCTGGTCAACGCCGATCCAATTTTGCTGGCGCAAGCGTTGTCACATCTGGCAGTCAACGCCCTCAACTACACGCCCGCCGGCGGCGCGATCGAATTGAGCACAGCACAAGTGATCGAGCAAGGTGTAAATTGGATCACGTTCACGATCCGCGACACCGGTCCCGGCATCACGCCCGATGAACTGCCGCACATTTTCGAGCGGTTTTACCGGGGGCAGGCCGCCGCCAATTACAAGACGCCGGGGGCGGGTGTTGGCCTCAGCCTCAGCCGCGACATCCTGTCCAGCCTGGGCGGACGGTTGACCGTCATGAGCGCGGACACGCCGGGCGCGCCGCGTGGCGCGACGTTTGTCGCCTGGCTGAAACCGGCCCCAGAGGCTCAGCCATGAAGCACGATCTGGCCCAAAACGA
>JAGOBP010000674.1 GCA_017999195.1 Thermoflexales bacterium | reverse complement strand
GCCGCATTGTGCGCGACCGCGGCGCGAATCAATTCTTTCAACGCACTCTCGTCGAGGGTGCCGCCCTCAGATAGATCAATACTGCGCATGGTTTTGGCGTCGAGACCGGCGTTGAACAAGTTGTGCGGATCGCTGAGCGCCGCGCCTTGAAAGAACGTGATCTTGACGTGCTCTTTGAAGACGCCCAACGATACGGCATTGCCCTGATTCACAAACACGGCCGTGTTCCACTTCCAGGCCTCGGTCATGCCAGGCGTGGCCGCCAGGATCACTTTGCGCAGGCGCGCTAACAACGAGCCGCGCCAGTCGGCTAACTGGGCAATTTGTTTGCTGATTTGGGCTGATGCGATTTGAGAGTCGGCATTTGCCATGTTGAATATCCTATGGGCTGTCGGTTTACTTGCCAGCGAACGATAAGCCCTTGTCCGCCAGAGCGCGGCGCAACGTTTCAAGCGCATTCGGCCCGATGCCGTGCAACTGCTTGAGCTGGGCTTCGGTGAAGTGCGTCAATTGGTCAAGCCGCTGAATGTTGGCCGCCGCGAGCGCGCGCTGCGCGGGAGCGGCCAACTTGGGCAGATCACCGGTCGGTGGTTGGATTTGTCTTTCGCTCATGCGCGTAGCCTGTGCTCAAACGTGTTGATCGACAAGGATCGGGTTGCCGTCGGGATCCATCGCGACAAAACTCGCGGGGCCGGTCGTGTTCTCATCGGCCTCGCTGGCGAAGGTCACGCCCTGTGCCTTGAGTTGACGCTGCAACTCGCGCACATCCGTAAACGCGGCCAGTGGTTGAGCATTTTGATCCCAGCCGGGATTGAAGGTCAGGATGTTCTGGTCGAACATGCCCTGAAACAGGCCGATGATGTGATCGCCGTTCTTCAAAATGAGCCAGTTCTGCGTGATATCGCCGCCGAAGACCGTGAAGCCGAATTTCTCATAGAAAGATTTAGAGGCGTGGATGTCTTTCACGGCCAGGCTGATTGAAAACGCGCCGAGTTCCATCTTAGCCCGCCCAACCAGTCGGGCGCTGCACGACGTCGAAGTCGTTGCCATACAGGTCTTCAAAGATGAAGTCGCTGCCCCACGGATTGACGTTGATGGCGGTTGGCAACTTCACGCCCTTGGCTTTGAGCGCGGCGTAATCGGCGTGGATGTCGTCGGAGGTGAGGATGAAGATGCCCTGCCGCCCGACGCCCGCTAATTGCTCCGGGGTGGTCGCCAGGTTGAGAACGAGTTCAAAACTGTCTTGCTGCGGTGCCACAGTCAGCCAGCGGTAACCGGGCATGCTGACGTTATCGGCGGTGACTGTGAAGCCCAGTGTGTCGCGGTAGAATTTCAGCGCGGCGTCTTGATCGGTGACCCAAATCGAGGCATGTGTAACTTTAGTAATCATTGTGCTCCTCCCCGAGCATGATGGTTACAAATAAATCGTTCTTACACGGTCGCGGCACTCCCATGCCGTTTGCTCAGGCGAAGCGCGCCTGATGGCGTGTAAGTTGAATGGCAAGGTGATTGTAACACCAAAAATCGGTGTTTCGCTCCCACCCTTGCGATATTTGCCCAAGGGCGGGAGCGAAGGCGAATTTATTCCTCCATCGCCTCGTCCGCGATGGCTTCCGCAATCGAGACGGCGTCCTCTTCCTCTTCGTCGTCAACGGCCGGTTTGGCCGTGGCCTTGGCGGCTTCGGCCGCTGCCGCCACGTTGGCGCGAATGACGCCTTCGATTTCATTGGCGATCTCAGGATGATCGCGCAGGAAGTCTTTGCCGTTCTCGCGACCTTGGCCCAGTTTCACATCACCATAGGTAAAGAACGCGCCGCGCTTGGTGATGATGTCCATGTTCACGCCGATGTCCAGGATGTCGCCCACCTTGCTGATGCCTTCGTTGAACATGATGTCGAACTCGGCTTCGCGGAAGGGCGGGGCGATCTTGTTCTTGGTCACGCGCACGCGCACCCGATTGCCCACGACTTCGGCATTGGTCTTGATGCTCTGCGTGCGGCGAATGTCCATGCGGACCGAAGCGTAGAACTTCAGCGCATTGCCGCCGGTGGTCGTTTCGGGATTGCCAAACATCACGCCGATCTTCATGCGCAGCTGATTGGTGAAGACCAACGCCGTATTTGATTGTTTGATTGCGCCCGACAACTTCCGCAGGGCTTGCGACATCAATCGGGCTTGCAGACCCATGTGACTGTCGCCCATTTCGCCTTCGATTTCGGCGCGGGGGACGAGCGCGGCTACGGAGTCGATGATGATCAAATCCACCGCGCCCGATCGAACCAGCTGCTCCGCAATTTCCAGTGCCTGCTCGCCGGTGTCGGGCTGCGAGATGTACAGATTGTCTACATCTACGCCGCATCTCGCGGCATAGTTGGGATCCAGAGCGTGTTCCATGTCGATGTAGGCGGCGATGCCGCCGCGCTTCTGCGCCTCGGCCACGATGTGCTGACACAACGTGGTCTTACCGGCGGATTCCGGCCCGTAGATTTCGGTCACACGGCCGCGCGGAATGCCGCCCACGCCCAGCGCCAGAT
>JAGOBP010000673.1 GCA_017999195.1 Thermoflexales bacterium | reverse complement strand
AACAAACGTACATGCCCGTCGGCGGCAGCGCCGCCCGCGCCGAACAAGGCGCGACGCTGCAAAAGATTTCGCACGAACTGTTTACCGCCGATGAAACCGGCCGCCTCATCGATGCGGCCGCGCACGAAACCGACAAACTCGATCCCGATTCCGACGATGCGCGCTTGATTTCCGTCACGCGCCGCGACTATCACAAGAGCCGCAAAGTGCCCGCCGATCTGGTGGCCGAGATCGCGCGCGTCACCGGTCAGGCCGTGGATGTGTGGACGCAGGCCCGCGCCCAATCGGACTGGAAACCGTTCGAGCCGTACTTGCAGAAGATCGTCGATCTCAATCGCAAGTTGGCCGATACGCTGGGCTATGCTGAAAAACCGTACGACGCCCTGCTCGATCAGTTCGAGCCGGATATGAAAACGTCTGAAGTGAAGGCTGTGTTCGATTCGATCAAGCCTGACCTGATCGAATTGGTGCGGCAGATCGCGGCCAAGGCCGATGCTGTCAGCGACGAGGTGCTGCATCGCGAGTACGACGAGCAAGCGCAGTGGAACTTCGGGCTGGACGTCATCAAACGGTACGGCTTCGATTTTGATCGGGGGCGGCAGGATCGATCGGTGCATCCGTTCACGACGAGTTTCTCCATCGGCGACGTGCGCATCACCACGCGCGTCGATCGCAATTTCATTTCGCCCGCGCTGTTCGGTACGCTGCACGAATGCGGGCACGGCCTATACGAGCAAGGCTTCAATCCCGAATTTGAACGCACGCCGTTGGCCGATGGCGCGTCGTTGGGCATGCACGAATCGCAATCGCGCATGTGGGAAAATCTGGTGGGCCGCAGCCGCCCCTTCTGGCAATTCTTCTTCCCCAAATTGCAGGCCGCCTTCCCAACCCAATTGGCCGATCAAACGCTCGATTCATTCTACCGGGCAGCAAACAAAGTCAGCCCGTCGCTCATTCGTGTGGAAGCCGACGAAGTGACGTACGGTCTGCACATTATGCTGCGGTTTGAACTGGAAAACGAGATGATTGAGGGGCGCTTGAAAATGGCCGACGTGCCGGACGCGTGGAATGCCAAGATGCAAGACTTCATGGGCATCACGCCGCCGACGACGGCGCTGGGCGCGCTGCAAGACATCCACTGGTCGGGCGGCATGATTGGCTATTTCCCCACGTATCAACTGGGCAATTTGATTTCGCTGCAACTGTGGGACAAGATCAATGCGGACATTCCTGACCTCACCGAACAGATCACGCGCGGCGAGTTTGGCGCACTGTTGACGTGGCTGCGCACCAATCTGCATCAGCACGGGCGCAAGTTCACGTCAGTGGAATTGCTACAGCGCATCACGGGCGGCGGGCTGAATCCCGCGCCGTATCTCAAGTACCTCAAGGCGAAGTTCGGGGATGTGTACGGTTTGTAACTTGGTAAATCAGTAAATTGGCGAGTGGTCAATCGGTTGCAACTGAACCGATTGACCACTCATTCGTTACTGATCACCAATTACCAATCGACTGCTTCTCACGGACACGTCGCCGCGACATCGGGGCTGCTGATCAGCGGCATAAACGTCTTGTGCGTCAACCCCGGCGGCGGTGGTGGTGCGACGGGGTAACTATCCACAACAAAATCGAGCGGCGTACCGTAGGTGTAACCCGGAAACACGGCCGCGAGATTGCTATTACCCAAACGTCGCAGCAGAATTTCACTCAGCACGCGGCGATAGTCGGTCGTTACGGCGAGATCAGCCCCATCGTATAACTGCGCATTGCTCAAGCCCGGCCACTGTCCATACACTTTGCCGCCCTTCACACTGCCGCCCATCACAAGCATCGCACTGCCGTGACCGTGATCAGTGCCGTGGCTGGCATTCTCGCGCAAGCGCCGCCCGAACTCGCTCATCACGACTGTGGTCAAGCGGCTGGTGTAGTTTGAACAGCCGCTGCCATTCAGATCGATGTAGAACGCCGCCAACCCTTGCGCCAGCGTGCCCAGCAAGCCCGCCAGATAGCCGCCAGAACCATCACCTTGATATTCGTGCGTGTCCCAGCCGCCCAGATCGATGGTCGCCACACGCAAGCCAATGTTCATCTTGATCATCTGCGCGATGGCTTTGAGTTGATCGCCGAATGATCCCGCCGGATACACCGCGCCGTTTGCAGGCGAGTAGGTGCCCGGATTCGCACTCTCGACAATATCCACAGTATCCAGCGTCTTCAGCCCCGCCCGATAGAGCCACGTGTCCCCAGCGTACATGCGGCGCAATGCCATACGTTGATCGTACTCATACTTCCAGTAACCGGAAAATTCAAAACTCGACGGGCTGTTCATCGACACAGCCTCGGTGCTATTGAGCAGCGAGGTCGGCGTGCCGCCACCGGTCGCAATTGCTGGAATCAAAATTGTCGGCGGCAGATTCGTGGCCGATTGCAGATGCCGCGTGATCCAGCCGGTATTTGTGGCTTTATTGCCAGGCGTGCCTAATTCGATGTACTGCATCGCATCGAAGTGACTGCGCGTATCGTTGTTCAAGCCCACCGCG
>JAGOBP010000115.1 GCA_017999195.1 Thermoflexales bacterium | reverse complement strand
CCAACGCTGTCTTGAGCGCTGCTTCACGACCCCCGAGATTCGATCGTGCCGCGGCTTTGCGTCCGAGTTTGCCGCGCGCTATGCGGCCAAAGAAGCCGTCAGCAAAGCGTTGGGCGTGGGCCTGCGCGTGATGGCGCACAACGGCATCAAGTTCCACGATGTCGAAATTTTGCCCGATCGCTTTGGCAAGCCGCACGTGCATCTGCACGGTTACGCCGCCGAACGCGCACAGGAACTGGGCCTGAACGAATGGGCCATCAGCCTGACGCATGAAAAAGAATATACCGTGGCCTTCGTCGTCGCGACGAGCCACTCGGGATGACGGCGATGCGCATTCTGGTGACCGGCGGCACCGGCTTTATCGGCAATCATGTGGTGCGACGTTTGATCGGCGAGGGGCACACGGTGCGCGTGCTGGCGCGCAACGCGGCAACAGCCCAATCGATCAAGGCATTGGGCGCGGAAATTGTCGAAGGCAATTTACTGCAACTGGCCTCGTTGCACGGCGTCGCCACACAGATCGACACGGTGGTGCATACGGCGGCCATCGTGGGGTCGGGCCGTGCGACAGAGGCAGAGTATCATGAGGCAAACGTCGTCGGCACGCAGACGATCTTGGATGAAGCCAAACGCGCCGGCGTAAGTCGCTTCGTCCATCTGAGCACCGTCGGCGTGTACGGGCTGGGCGCGCTGCACCGCGATGTCACCGAAGATCAACTGGTTAAACCGGCGGGTTCGGCTTACGCCAAAACGAAAGCGCAGGCCGAGGCCGCCGTTTTGGCGTCTGGTGTGCCGAGCGTCATCCT
Source organism: Thermoflexales bacterium (assembly GCA_017999195.1). GTDB lineage: Bacteria > Chloroflexota > Anaerolineae > Fen-1058 > Fen-1058 > JAGOBP01. Next base: position 8,499 of record JAGOBP010000115.1, on the reverse strand, counting down.
GCGCCCCTTCTGGATCACGGGCGGCGGCGATCGCTTTTTGATTCCGCAAGTGGCGACGTTGATGCGGGCCAAGCGTTTTACGTTGATGGGCAGCGGCCAGCAACTGTGGTCGATCAGCGCGGTTGAAAACGTGGGCGATGCGGCGGCATTGGCGGCCGTCCATCCGAATGCGCCTGGTCACATCTATCACGTCAACGACGCGGCTGTGCCCGTGGCCGACATCATGAACGAGATCGCCACAGCGCTGCATTTCCCAGCCGTTACGGCGCGCACGCCCTTTGTGTGGGCGGTGCTGAAAAACATGCTGGTGTATCGCACTGCGCCGCGTTACACCGTGGATTTGCTCTTTGGCATCTGGAAAGACGCCACCTTTTCCACCGAGCGCATTCGCCGCGATCTGGGCTGGCAGCCCCGCGTCCCGTGGCGCGATTCGCTCCGGCAAGGGGCGATCGAGTGGCAGCGCGCACAAGCGAAATAAAACGAACGGCGATCCAAGTGGATCGCCGTTCGTTTTAGCCTTGATTTACAGGCGAATCTATTTCCGCCCGATTGCCACAAAGATGCTCAACGGCTCGATCGCCCCGCTTGGCCCGCAGGCATTGCACGTGCCTTCCGCGCAATCCACATCGATGTTGCTCAAGCCCGCGTCCGCATACCAACGCCGGATGTCCTCGCGCTCAAAACCCAGCCATAGATCAGCCATCTGCTCGCGCTGCCATTCGTGATCGTGCGTGTCCAGATCGGTGATGCAGATCACGCCGCCGGGCTTCAACGTTCGCGCAAGTTCTTTGATCGTCTTGGCCGGATCAGGCGCGTGATGCAGAAACATATTCGCAAAGACGCCATCAAACGTACCGTCCGGCACGGGCAGCTGATCACCAGCCGCCTCGCGAAATTCCACGTTGTTCAAGTTCGATAAATTACGCCGCGCCACGGCCAGCATGTCGGGGCTGGCATCAAAGCCGATAACGTGCGCGGCCCTCGACGCGAGACCGTGCGCCACGAAGCCCGTGCCCGTGCCGACATCTGCCACGATTGCGTTTTCAGGCAAATTCGCTTTCGCAATCGCCGCATCGCGCATATGCTCAGTAAAGTAGCCCGCGCGGATTTCATCCCATTGATCGGCCACCTGAGCAAAGTACGTATTCGAGTTGGCAATGGTCATAGTTGCCCCTTTATGCTTTCACGCCCCACACGATTTCGGCCGGGAATGTCATCTGGCTGAGCGATTCGCGGTGCGTGTCCTGAAAGCCCAGCGCGCGCACATCGTTCAACAGCGCCACCCCACGACAGCCGCCCAGCCACGCGGGATTGATCTGATAGATGGTTTCCCAGATGCCGTTGTACCAGTGCTCGCCTTTGGCCATGTTGACCAACACCAGTCGGCCGCCGGGCCGCAAAACTCGCTTGAATTCAGTCAGTACTGCTGGAAAATCTTTTTCAGGCAACAGATCGAACATGAAGTTGTTGATGAGCAGATCAAAAGTATGGTCGGCAAATTCCAGATGATAAGCATCACCCACGCGCAGTTGATAATTCTGCGCGCCGGTTTGCGCGGCCTTGCGCTTCGCCCGCTCTAGCATCGCCGGGGTCAAGTCGATGCCTTCGTTGCGGCCCGTTGGATTTTGCTTCAAGACTTCAGCAAAGGTCAGGCCCGTGCCCACGGCGATTTCCAATACGGCTTCGCCATTACGGATTTGCGCCACTTCGAGACAGCGTTGGCGGGCCTTCGTTTCGGTCAATTTGCCTCAGAGGTCATAGACTGGCGCAGTGGCTTTGTAGACGCCGGGTACATCGTTCTGCGCGACTCTTGCCGGTAAGGTGGTTGATTGAGTGGACATGGCTTTCGTTTCCGAGAATTAGTTGATGTTGGACAGCGACACGAAAGCGGTATCAGGCGCACTGGTGATGCGGACGTGCGTGCCATCGGCCGCGTCGATCACGCTGAATTTCAAGGGCGAACAGCAACCAACAGCCTGCGCCAATTCATCGGCCTGTGCCCGAATCTCGGCTGAATCACCGCTGACACGCACATCATAGCCATCGGCAAATGTGTCGAGGGACACGATCTGGCTGAGCAGCGCATCGAAGCGGCCGCCCGCAAACTGAATTGGTGCGACGCGGTCTTGAACGGTGAGATCAGCGATCGGTTGGCCGCTGACCGGTTTGTGCGCCGTGATCGTCGCCGAGAAGGGCAGGCCAATCGGCAGGGCGGCCAGGGCTTGATCGGCGCTGCTCTTGGGTTGCACTTGCACCTCGCCGAAACCCGCCGCGCTGAGGCCGCGCACGTAGTCTTGCACGTCCAGCGCGCCCGCCACGCACGCGCCCCACGCCGCCATGCTCTGTTGCACGGAGGACGGCAGCGAACCATTGGTCACGATGTCCGAGACCGCGATGCGCCCGCCCGGCTTCAACGCGCGAAAGACTTCGCGGAAGACCTGCGGCTTGTCGGGCGAGAGATTGATCACGCAGTTGGAGATGACGACATCGATGGTGTTGTCGTCGACGGGCAGCGCTTCCAGGTAGCCTTCGCGGAATTCGACGTTGGGATAGCCGAGCCGCTGCGCATTGGCGCGCGCTTTCGCCAGCATATCGGGCGTCATGTCCACGCCGATGACGCGGCCCGCGGCACCGACCTGCTTCGACGCGAGAAAACAATCGAGGCCGCCACCGGACCCCAAATCGAGCACGGTTTCACCGGCGCGCAAATTCGCCAGCGTGATCGGATCGCCGCAGCCCAGCGAAAAACCGCTGATTTCTCCCGGTAAATCCTTCAAAAGTTGATCGTCGTACAGTTCGTTGGTGCTGCAGCACGAGTTTGAGGTGCGGGCCAGTTCGGCGTAATGTTCGCGCACGCTGGCGTGAATCGATGTGGGTTGCATGGTTATCCTCCAGAGATGTTGTATAGACGGATGTCTATGTGATGTGGTAAAGAAAACGGGCTGGTTCGCAGCCCGATCGATCTGCTAGCCCTTGGCGGTTTGTTTGACGGCTTCGGTGGCGTCGGTTTCCGGCGCGAAGACTTGCATGATCTGGCCGCAGCATGACGCCACGCGGTCTTGATTCAGCGTGTAGTAAGTTTGCTTGCCTTCGTGGCGCGCGTCGACCAGGCCAGCATCGCGCAGGACCGCCAGATGATGCGAGACCGTCGGCTGCGAGACGTTCGTCTGCTCGACGATTTCGTTCACCGACAATTCGCTGCAACAACACAGGCCCATGATCTTCTGCCGTGTTTCGTCGGCGATGGCTTTGGCAAATTCAACTGGATTGATCTTTTTCATATCGACAACCGTCTATGGATTATTATATAGACAAGCGTCTATTTGTCAAGAGGCAATTTCCACGCAGTAGGGGCGAGGCATTCGCACGTGAAACTGAACTAATCGATTGTGTATCGCAAGCGAATGCCTCGCCCCTACACAAACAAAAAAGCCGAAGCGCAGTGTATGCGCCTCGGCTTTGATTGAACCGGCTGAATTATTACACCGTCACTTGCGCGGCCAGAATCTTATCGACCCGGCCCTTGATGACGGGGTAGGGCACCGCGCCCACGATCCGATCCACGATCTGACCGTCGCGCACGAACAGCATCGTCGGGATGCCCTGCACGCCGTACTTCATAGCCCACTCGGGATTGTCGTCGGTGTTGACCTTGGCGACGATGATCTTGTTCTCGTACTCGCTCGCGATCTTCTCCAGCACCGGCGCGACCATGCGGCACGGCCCGCACCACGGCGCCCAGAAGTCCACCACCACCGGCACGGGCGACTTCAACACGGCCTTCTCAAACGCGGCATCATCGACATGGATTGGCTCTTTCATTGCTGATCTCCTTCTGTGAGTATTTCAAATTCTGTGGTAATTTCCGCGACGCCGCGAATGGTCGCGGCCACCGAACAGTATTTTTCTTCGGACAACAAAATGGCTTGCTCAACCGCCTTGGGCGTGAGGCCCGGCCCGCTGACGCGATACTTCAGGTGAATCTTGCGAAACGGCCACGGCGGATTAGGGTCTTGCTCAGCGGTGGTGATAATCTCCAGGCTGGTCAGCGGCGTGCGCTTCTTCACCAGAATCTCCACCACATCATGCGCGGTGCAAGCCGCCAGTGCCAGCAACAATGTTTCCGACGGCTTCACGCCGATGCCTTCCGCCGCCGACGACATCATGATCGAATGTTTGGTGGAGTCGATGCCCAGATACTTCTGGCCGCCGACCCATTGCACAACCGTGGATGTTTGCCCCATGTCAGGCCGCCTCAACTTCGATGATGCGATAGGTATGATTGATCTTCACGGCTTTTTCCAGCATCTGATTGACCGAGCAGTATTTGGTCAGCGACAACTCGATGGCGCGTTCCACCGCCTTCGGATCGATGTTGCGGCCGGTGACCACGTATTCCAGGTTGATTTCGGTGAACACCTTGGGATGCTCATCCGCGCGCGGGGCCAGCACGTTTACTTCAAAGCCTGTCACCTGCTGCTGCTTCTTCTGCAAGATCGAAATCACATCAGATGCGGTGCATGACGCCGACGCCATCGCCACCAACTCCATGGCGCTGCCCGCAGTCACGCCCGACGGATTGTCGGTGCGAACCGTGTAGCCGGAACCGCCGACCAGTGTAAAAGCCACACCCTGACCTTCCCACGTCGCGTGGGCGCTCTTCACATTTTCGCTCATTCGATTAGTCCTTTACGGCGCTTTGCCCAATAAGCCGATCAAATCGTCCACCAGCATCGAGCGCGTGGCTTGATCGGAATTGTCTGCGTTCAACAAACAATCGGACGCGTACTGCTTCATGAAGATCAAACTCGCGCCCTGCACGGCCGATCGAATGGCCGCCAACTGCTGAATGATCTCATGGCAGTCGCGTTCTTCGTCCAGCATTTTTTGCACGCCGCGCACCTGGCCTTCGATGCGGCGCAGGCGTTTCTGCAACTCGTCTTTAGTGGCGGGGGTCTGTACCTTCATACCCTACCTCAGTATCTGTTGTGTTTATCCGCGCACGGCGGATGGTTTTAGCCCGCTCAGGAAAACCGGCTGCCGCCGCCACAACTGCTGGCGGTTGACACGCTGCGGCTGGTGCTGCCGCCGCTGGTGGCAAACGCCGAGAGTTTCTTTTGGGCGTGTTTTTCGCCACATTCCGGGCAATCGGGCGTATTATTCGCCTCCGACAGCCGGACCAGTTTCTCAAATTCGGTGCTGCAATCGGGACAGTAATACTCGTAAATCGGCATGCTTTCTCCCGTGCGACTGGCGCTGCCGCGCATCGCCTTATACTATAGGGGAGTATAGCATCTGAAATCGAGATTGTCAAGAGTGCTCGCTGAGCGCGGATGGTTTGTGGATGAGCGTCTGCCGCGCAGTATTCGACTTTCAGTGTATACTTTTGAAATCGACCAGATATCCAGCGAGAGGCGTGATTATGGCAAAGCGACGACGGGCGGAGTCTTCTGAAGACCTACCGGCTAACCAGTCGGGGGGCGTCGATATTGACAGCCAGGACACTCAGGTCCACGGCGATGTAACGGGGCGCGATAAGGTCGTCAACATCAACATCAACGTGCAAAACCCGTCGCCCGAGGCGCTGGCCCGGCTATTGAACCCTGACGCCCCGGCCGCGGAGCCAAAGCACCCTGTTCCACCGACGGCGACGCCCCAGCCCGACATGTTCAATGCGTTTGCGCAACCCGCCACCGGCTTTCAACCAGTCGGGCGCTGGCAGGTGCGTGTCACTGACATGGCTGGCAGCGTCATCCTCATCGAATTGTACCCTGATGGCAGTTGCCAGGGCTGGCAGCAGGCCGCCAACCTGGGCATAAGCGTGCCGTTTGTGGGGCAATGGGCGTTTTCGCCTTACAACCAAGTGTTACAGTTGCAAGGCATCACAAACGGCCAATATCCCTTTGCTTTCGCGGTTGCGATCCAGAGTCAACAAGCCAACAGCTTCTACGGCATCGGCACGGATGGCAACGGCTATTATATCGAGCGTGCATAAGCGCTGCCGATCAAGCGTCGGCCAGAATGCGGTCACAACCGCGAATTCCACAACGGTTCGGCCACACCCCGCTGGTTGTTCTCATAGCGCGGCATCACGAACAGCAGATCCGATAGGCGATTGAGATACGCCGTCACGCCCGGCCCGAGCGCTTCTTCGCGCGCGAGGGAGGCCACGGCGCGCTCGGCGCGGCGGCAGATGGTGCGCGCCATGTGCAGCTGCGCCGCCCCGATCGAGCCGCCCGGCAAGATGAAGTTTTGCAACGGACCGACGATGGCATTGAACTCATCGATCCAGGCTTCCAATTGATCGATGTGGCGGTCTTCGATCTGCGGCAGTTGATACTTCACTTTGTCGGCTTCGACAAAAGCCAAATCTGATCCCAGATGAAACAGTTCATTTTGAATGATCGGCAGGACCTCCATCAGGCGCGGCGACAGACCGTGCGCCAACGCCAACCCGATGGCCGAATTCAGTTCATCAACGGTGCCGTAGGCTGTGACGCGCGCCGAGTCTTTGGGCACGCGTTGTCCGCCGCCCAAGGCCGTCGTGCCATCATCGCCCGTGCGGGTGTAGAGTTTAGTAAGTCGAGGCATGTTCTTGAATTAACTCCGCTAAGATTTCTCGCCAATGCGTAAACAACAACCAGTGGCCTTCGCCGGGAAAATAACGCGCTGTACTGTGGGGCATGGCTTGTGCCATGTAACGCGCCATGCCGATGGGGGTGCTCGTATCGCAATCGCCGTGCCAGAGGCCGACGGGAAACGTCACGTCCTGCAAGCGAAAGCCCCACGGCTTGCCGACGAGGATCACTTCCTGCGCAAAGCCGCGCACGCCGTAACGTCGCGTCGCTTCCGCATAATTGCGCTTCAACATGGCCGTCATTTCTGGTCGCTGAATGATGGCTTGATCGGGCGCGGCTGAAATACCCGTGTACGCCTGGAAAAACTTTTCCGGATTGCGCTGCGGATTTTTGGTCAGCCACAGGGTCGCATACAACAACCACGGCGCGTGTTGGGCTGCCCAATAGCCCAAACGCCGCTGACGCGCGATGCCGTCCAACGCGCCCGGCGCATCCGCTGGCCCGCCGCTGCTGACCATCAGCGCGGCCGTCAAGCGCTGCGGAATCTTGAGCGCGCACGCGGCCACATACGGCCCGCCGCCGGAGATGCCCACAAGCGCAAAACGCTCGATTTTAAGCAGATTCAGCACTTCGCTCACATCATCCGCCCAGTCTAACACTGTGCGCTTGGGCTTGAAATCCGACAGGCCGAAGCCGGGCCGATCGATCACGATCAGCCGCACGCCCATCTCGCGCGTGATGGCTTCATCGGGATGCAGCAGGCGCGAACTGGGTGTGCCTTGAAAAAAGACCACGGGCTGGCCGGAAAGATCGCCATATTCGGCATAGCCCACTTGTCGGCCATCGTGCAACCGCACCGTCGAATCGCTCATCGATCATCGGCCATGATCCACGGTCCTCCGTTTGTGGGATGCTCGTACACGCTGATATTCAAGCCATATACCGGACTCAATCGTTCGGACGTGAGCACGTCCGGCGGCGTGCCCAATGCGGCGAGTGTGCCGTTCGAGAGTAACGCCACCCGATCGGCATACAGCGCCGCTAAATTCAAATCGTGCAGCGCGATCAAAATGGCAAAGCCTTCGCTTTTGGCGAGGTCGCGCACCAACGACAACACACCCGCTTGATGCTTCAAATCGAGGTGTGCGGTAGGTTCATCAAGTAATAATGTTTTGGCCGATTGCGCCAAGGCCCGTGCGATCATCACCCGCTGTTGTTCGCCGCCCGATAGTTCACCGATGCGGCGCGCGGCCAAATCTGCCACGCAGGTGCGATCCATCGCCGCGTGCGCGATGTCCCGATCGACGTCGGTCTCACGGCCCAGCCAGCCCAGATAGGGCGTGCGGCCCATCAACACCGTGTCGATCACCGTGAACGCTTCCGGCAAGCGCACGGCCTGCGGGACTACGGCAACCGATCGAGCACGCAGATCGATCGGGAGTTGCAGCAGATCGCGCTCGTCAATCAGCACGCGTCCGGCCACAATCGGCACACTCCCGCCAATCGCTTTGATCAGCGTCGATTTGCCTACGCCGTTCGGACCGATCAGCGCGACGACTTCGCCCGACGGCACATCGAACGAGATGTCGCGCAGGATTGTGCGTTGGTTATAACGGATCGTAACGGACTGAAGTGAGAGCATAATCTAATGAGTAACGCGTACTGCGTAATTTACGGAGTACGCATTACGTATTACCAAAACGCTTGTTGTTTCGCGCGACGCAACAACCACACAAAAAACGGTGCGCCGATGAGGGCGGTGATAACGCCCAATGGCAGTTCTTGCGGCGCGAGGGCCGTGCGCGCGATGATGTCGGTGAGCAGCAGTCCCGCCGCACCGCCGATGATGGACAGCGGCATCAAACGTCGATAATCGCCGCCCCACAACAGACGAACCAGATGCGGCACGGCCAGCCCCACA
>JAGOBP010000672.1 GCA_017999195.1 Thermoflexales bacterium | reverse complement strand
TTGTACGCCTCACCGTTTGAGGATGCGGCCGTCGTCACCGTCGATGGGGTGGGCGAGTGGACCACGGCGACGATTGGACATGGCACGGCGGCCTGGGCGCAGCCCGATGGGACGATCAAGGGCAAAAACGAGATTAACCTCACGCACGAGGCGCGTTTCCCGCACTCGATCGGCCTTCTGTACTCGGCGTTTACCGCATGGCTGGCGTTCCAGGTTAACGAAGGCGAATACAAGGTCATGGGCATGGCGCCGTATGGTTCGCCGCGCTACATGGACGATGTCTATAAGTTGATTCAGGTCGGCGACGACGGCAGTTTCCGGTTGAACATGGACTATTTCAGTTTCCATTACTCAACCCACAGCACCTACAATCAAAAATTCGTAGACCTATTCGGTGAGCCGCGCAAGAAAGAATCCGAGTTCTACACGACGACCACGCATCCCAAGAAAGATCATCCGCAGTGGTCAGACGCGATTGCGGCCGAAAATCAACACTACGCCGATGTGGCCTCCAGCATTCAAGTCGTCACCGAAGAGTTGATGCTGAAGATGGCGAAGCACGCGCATACGGTGACGGGCAGCAAGAATCTGGTGATGGCCGGTGGCGTGGCGCTGAACAGCGTGGCGAATGGCCGCATCATCAAAGAGACGCCGTTTGAAAACGTGTACATCCAACCGGCGGCCGGCGACAGCGGCGGCGCGCTCGGTGCAGCGTTGTATGCCTATCACGTGCTGCTGAACAAACCGCGTGAATTCGTGATGGAACATGCGTATTGGGGGCAGGAATACTCGATCGATGAGATGAAGACCGCCCTCGATGAGAAGGGCTTCCCTTACGAGCGCATCGAAGACGATGAGAAGTTGCTCGATCAAGTGGTCGATCGCTTGACGAACAGCAAAGTTGTCAGCTGGTTCCGGGGCCGCTTTGAGTGGGGGCCGCGCGCCCTGGGCCATCGCTCGATTCTGGCCGATCCGCGCCGCGTGGAAATGAAAGAAGTCGTCAACACCAAGATCAAATTCCGCGAGCCGTTCCGCCCGTTCGCGCCCGTCATCCTGGAAGAACGTACGCAGGAATACTTTGACATGCCCTCGCCGGAGAAGTATTATCCGGCACGCTACATGCTGCTGGTCACCAACATCCCCGAAGCCAAGCGCGATGACATTCAAGCCGTGTGCCATGTCGGCGGCACGGGGCGCTTGCAGACCATTCGGCGTGAGTGGAATCCCGCGTACTATCGGGTCGTGGAGAAGTTCGGTGAAGCGACGGGCGTGCCCGTGCTGCTGAACACGTCGTACAACTTGCGCGGCGAGCCGATCGTGACCACGCCGCAAAACGCCCTCAACACCTTCGCCAAGTCGGACATCGACGCGCTGGTGATGGGGCCGTATCTCGTCAAGAAGAAATAGTCCGCGAATGAACGCGAATCTTCGCTAATTTTCTTTTCGTGTTGATTAGCGTCAATTCGCGGTTGAAGCTAAGGTCATGTCGACAACTGCACCTGCCAAGCCGCGCCACCGCGTCCGAAACTTTGCGATCTGGATCGCGGTGATGCTCATCGTGATTCTGGCCGTCTTCGAGATTGGCTTTCGCCTGTTCTACAAGCTGATCCCGCTGGATGTGTGCGCGGCCACACCCATCATCGGCAACTACTACTGCCAGCCCTACATGCAGTACGACAAGCCGATCAAGATTGCGTATCGTTACGTGCCCGGCTACAAGACCGAAGGGATGTGGGATCCCGCCGATCCGCGCACAGCTAATCCCGGCAACGAGACGCGCCTCACTGGCCGCAGCGACGCCTTCCTGTACAAGTTCCAGACCGACGAGCAGGGCTTTCCCAACGACGAATACAACTGGCGCGATCAATATGACATCGTGATCGCCGGCGACTCGTTCACGATTCGCACCGCGCCCAAAACGTGGATTGAATCATTGCGCGAGTTGACCGGACAAAGCGTCCTTGCGCTGGGCGCGCCCAGTTGGAGCACGCTCAATGAGGTCGAGGCGATCAAGCAATTTGGTCTGGATAAGCAGCCCAAGACGGTGATTGTGGCCTTTTTCGAGGGGAACGATCTTTTCAACACGGAGCAATACTTAGAACGGCAAGCCACCGGCCTGAGTTGGAAAGAGTTTGATTTTCAGAACACGCCGCTCACGCAGCAAATCATCATGCCGTACATGATCGCGCACTGGCTGAATCCGCGGCCCGTCACGACTACCGTGGACACCGCGATCCGCTATCGCTATCCGGTGACAGCCAGCACGGAGGTCGGTTATGTGCCGCTGGTGCTGAAAGATTTTCACCTGCTGCCGCTCAGCGCCGATTACGACACGATTGCGCGGTCCGATGAATTTGCTGCGATCAAAAAATCTTTACTTGAACTCAAAGGCTTATGCGACCAGCAGGGGACGCGGCTGATCCTGATGCTGGTGCCCAGCAAAGAGCACGTGTACTGGTCGCGCATCTGGGACCCGATTGATGTCAACAACATCCTGGAACGCACCGTGACGGTGAAACTCAGCGAAGGGGATCGCGGTCACTT
>JAGOBP010000671.1 GCA_017999195.1 Thermoflexales bacterium | reverse complement strand
CCGACGGCCACGCCGTTAAATTTGACGGCTCGACCGAAGTACGTTTGCAGTCCGTAGTGGTTGACATTGGGATCGGTCTGCGCGTACGACGAGTGCAGCAAATCGCGGATAAGCACCACATCATCGGTGCCCCGATTGATCACATCAAAGCAAATATGGCCCTCCGGCCGATCGACCGCCTGAAAGTCGTCGGGGGTGCGCCATTGGCCCCACGCGCAGAGCAGCCCGGCATCCAATCGATTGTACAGGGCCACGTCGGCCTGCAATAGTTCGCCGCACGTCATTGTGATTTGGTTGATATTGCCCAACGGATCGGGGCCAAAACCCAGGAAGCACTCATTCAGGCGGGCCAGTCGCATCTCTGCTCGCTTGCGAGCCGTGATGTTGCGAAAAATACCGCGGGTGGCCACGGGGTGGCCGTTGACGACCTGACAATTGACGCTGCCTTCCAGCAGGATGCGGCGGCCATCTTTGGCCAGTAGTGTGGTCTCAACTCGATCGGGTTTTTCGCCCGCCATGACGCGCTGAAACTCCAGCCGGCAAGTGGCCTGGCATTCAGGCGCGATGATATCGAAGATGGTCATGGCCTCAAGGTCGCTCGCACTGTAGCCCAATGTCTCGTGCCAGGTCCGGTTGACGTAGAGGTAATGCCCGTCTGGCGACACGCTTTGAATGAGGTCGTTGGCGTTCTCAAAGAGATCGCGATAGCGTTCCTGGCTGTCACGCAGTGCCGCCGCAAGGTGTTGATACTCTGCCTGGCTGGCTTCCAGTTCGGCCACGCGCTGGCGTAATTGGGCTAACTCATCACAGAGCGGGGCTTGAGTCGTGCGGTCATCAGTCATGTTTGTCTCCGGGACTCAATGGCAGGTCGGGGGCCGATCTAAACTGAGCCAATCTTGAATCTATTGTACTTGATGCGTGGTACAACTCAAAATATCACGTGGCCTGAAGCCGTGTTGAAATAAAAAAGCGTGCAGAGGTTCATCACCCTCGCACGCTTTTCACGCACCACGCATCACGCACCACGCATCACGCACTACGCTTCATTCCCCCACCATCTCCAACACCCGCACCAGATTCACCTGCCACTCATCCTTCAGCGGCAGATGGATTTCCCTCCGCTGCACCGCCGCCAGCGTGCCCAAGCGATGTTGCAGGCCCACCCGATCGATATGTTCCAGCGCATCCGATTTCAACACGATATTCCCGCGTTCTCTATCGCGCCCGATCGTGCTGATGCGCGCCTTCGCGGCCAACACCTTCAACTGCAACTGGAACATCAAATTCTCAACCGCCTTCGGCATCGGCCCAAACCGATCGTTCAACTCCTGTGCCAGCGCATCGATGTCGCTTTCGCTGGAAATGTTGCCCATGCGGCGATACAACTGCAATCGCAGCCCCTCCGCGTCGACGTAGTCTGTGGGAATGTGCGCTTGCAGCGGCAGATCGATATTCACGCCCGTCAGCGTCAGCATTGGCGGCACTTCACCATCGCGCAGCGCACGCAGTTGACTCACCGAATGCTGCAACAACTTCGTGTAGAGATCAAAGCCCACCGCGCTGATCTGTCCGCTCTGCCGCATCCCCAATAGATCGCCCGCGCCGCGAATCTCCAGATCGCGCATCGCGATCGAATAGCCCATGCCCAGATCATTCGCCTCGCGGATGGCTTCCAAGCGGCGGCGGGCATCGTCCGTCATGCCACTGATTTTATCGTATAGGAAATAAGCATACGCGCGCGATGCGCCCCGGCCTACTCGTCCGCGCAACTGATACAACTGGGCCAGCCCAAACCGATCGGCCCGATCGACGATCAAGGTATTTGCGTTCGGAATGTCCAGCCCGCTTTCGATGATGGACGTACACAGCAGCACATCCAGATCGCCCTTCACGAACGCGACCATCACCTTCTCCAATTCGTGCTCGTCCATCTGCCCGTGCCCGATGCCCGCCTGCGCTTCCGGCACGATGTGCTTCAGCCGCTCGTTAATCTCCTCGATGCCGATGACGCGGTTGTGCACGTAGAAGACTTGCCCGCCGCGATCGAGTTCGCGCAGAATCGCCTGTCGCACCACATGATCGTCGTACTCGCCCACATACGTCGCCACCGGCAAGCGCTCTTCGGGCGGCGTATCAATCGTGCTGATGTCGCGCACGCCCACGAGGCTCATATACAGCGTGCGCGGAATCGGCGTCGCCGTCAGCGTCAACACATCGATCTCAGTGCGTAACTTCTTCAACTGCTCTTTGTGCGTCACGCCAAAGCGTTGCTCTTCGTCGATGATGAGCAACCCCAAATCTTTGAAACTCACATCGCGCTGTAACAAGCGGTGCGTGCCGATGATGATATCGACGTTGCCTTCGTGCAAGCGATTCAGAATCTCGGTCTGTTCCTTGTCCGATCGGAACCGTGACAACATCTCGACCGTGACCGGAAACGCCGCCAGGCGCGTGGTAAACGTCGTGTAATGTTGTTGCGCCAGAATCGTCGTCGGCACCAGCACCGCCACTTGCTTGCCGTCTTGCACCGCTTTGAAAGCCGCGCGCAA
>JAGOBP010000114.1 GCA_017999195.1 Thermoflexales bacterium | reverse complement strand
TGTTGATTATCGATTGAACGGCGGTTGATGGCAAGCGAGGGTGAGTCTGTACGCCAAGCGAAGCGCAGTGGCCCGTCGTGGGCGCAGCAGCGCCGCACCCACGACCAGACCGACCTCGCACAAGATAAACGTCCGCCAGCAAGTCGCTTCAACCCTAACTCTAAAATCGTGCCCGCTAAAAGTAAACCCGCTATGCCCCGTGAGTATCGTCGCCGCGCCAAGCAGATGTCGCTCAGCTCTGTTGGTTTGAAGCCGCACGTGGGGGTGAACCGCGCCAGCCCACACGCTTGAGCAACTTCGACGCAGGCACAATCACCACGATAACCACGGTCATCATCACCAGCGACTTGAGCACTTCGCTCAGGCCAAAGGCGCTCGCGCCACCGCGCCCTTCCCGATCGCCCTCGCCGCGACCACGCTGAAAACCGCCCTGCTCGAAGTTGGGGCGTGTGCCGTCGGATGAAGTGGGCAGCTGGCCGTTAAACTCGCGACCGAACGGTCGGCCCCCCTCAAAGCCCTCACGCCCGATCAAGTTCAGATTGCCAAACGCCCCCGTCGAATTGAGCGCGCTCGCAATTCCCACCACGACTAACGCGGCCACCAGAATGATCACGGTGCGAAAGATGATCTTCATGCCTGCACCTCCGATCGGGCTTTAGCAAGCCGCCGATTGAAGATCGGATCGATCAGGTAACGCTTGATCGTTTTGACGATCCACGACCAGTGCAAGGCCAGATGTGCGCCGGTCAGGAGCACACCGAGGTCAGAGGTCAGGCTGTGCAAGATTCGCCAGGCACCACCCCGTTCTGTCGGCAAGCCGAACACGGGCAGTACCACTTGCGAGATCATCACGCCGGTAAAGATAATCAGTGTCACATCGATGAAGAGCAACGCGTTGAGCAGGTAATTGATTCGCGCCGAGGCTTGCACTTTCCCAAAGAAGCGCTTGGTGACGCCGACCAGCCACGACCAGTGCAACAGCAAGTGCACAATGATGGCGGCCGCAAAGGCCAGGCTCAGCCACTCGTGAATGGCAATGCCGCTGAAGCGCGGTGCAGTTGTGATCAGGAAGGCCACAAAGATCACGGCATCGACCAATAGATCGACTTTGGTTTGATTGAGTTTCTTGAGTTTCTGAGGCATACGCCGGGTTAACCTCGCTGTGTTGGATGCTGAGATTGTAGCAAGAACTTCTTTAGAGATTGTTAAGATGCGATTGGGACACTATTGGGATTTGTGCGAAACAGCGCCAATCACCAACCAGTACCTTGCCTGATCTAAAAACCCTGCGAGTCTTGCCGACCCGCAGGGTTTTCGTTTCACCCGACACCTCATTGACCAGTTGACCAATCGACTAATCTACCCATCACCTGATCCCTTATCCCCAAGCCCTGCTCCCTACATCTCCTTCATCGCCCACGGAAAGTCATACACCGGCATCAGCTTCATAAACGGATCGGGATCAAACGCCTCTGGCCCCAGCACACCCTTGCCCTGCCACTGCCCTGTCGCAATCAACTCCATCGTGATCACGGGGCTGACGGCAGTCTGCCACACCACCGCCTGCACGCCGAACTTCTGCATGCACCACTCATTGTCGGCCACCTGATACAGATACACCTGGCGCGGCTGGCCGTCCTTGACGCCCTTGATCCACGTGCCCGCGCACGTCTTTCCAAACATCTTATCGCCCAGATGCGCCGGATCGGGCAGGCATGCGGCCAGCACATCGCGCGGCGCGACATCGACACCCTTCACCTTGATCTTGTCTTTGTTGTCCAGGCCCAGCAGCTTGATGGTCTTCAAGATGCCGATGAACTGATCGCCCAGCCCGTACTTAAACGTCACGCGCTTGCACTTCACCCAGCGCGGAATCAACAGCACTTCCTCGTGCTCGACGTTGACCACTTCCACCGGGCCGATGCCATCTGGAAACTCAAACGTCTCCTGTTCGCTGAACGGCTCGGTCGTGTACCAACCCCGATCGGCCTCCCACACCACCGGCGGATTCAGGCATTCCTCAATCACGGTCCACACGGAGAAGTTCGGCGCAAAGGCATAACCGCGCACTTCCAGATTCGCGCCGTCGCGGATGCCCACTTCTTCGATCTCATCAAATAGGTGCTTCTCCGCATACTTCGCAAACACATCGGCCATACCCGGTTCGACGCCCATGCCCACCACCGCCAGCAGGCCCTTCTTCTCCCACTTGGCCGCGCGCTCAAATTGATAATCGCCCAACTTCACGCCTGTTTCGCTGAAGGGCGCGGTCGGATGCAGTTCAGACAGCGTCATCGCCATGTCCATGTAATGGCAGCCCGCTTTATAGGCCGCATCGAAGATGGCCTCGTTGAAAACGGGATCGACCGCATTCATGATCAGATCGACCTCGTACTTCTGCGCCAGTTCGACGATTTGATTTTTGTCGCGCGCGTCGATCTGCTCGGCCGGGAACTTCTTCTTGTCCTTCAACTTGACGCGCACTTCCTTCACGCGCTTTAAGTTGTAGTCGGCCAGCACCATCTTCTCCAGCCACGGTTTGTCCTGCGCGATGACGGCGATTGCCTCGCCCACACCGCCCACGCCGATGAGTAAAACTTTCATGATGTCTCCTTGGAGAGATTAAGAATCAGGATGCAAGAGGCAGGATGCAGTCTGCGAAAGTTTTGCTTCATGCCTCCTGCATCTTGTTTCACGCTTCTGCCTCAAACGGATTCACATCCAGCACGCCGGGTTTGACGAACTTGCACATGGGAAAGTATAGCACAGCGCCCAACGCCATCGCGGCCAGCGCCAACCCCAGCGAACTCAGCCCTTCTTCCGCGATCTGACTGACAACCGCCAGCACAATGACCGACGCAGGCGCGAGCGTGATCAGCGTCAGGCCCACGTAACCGCCTGGCACTTTCCAGCGTGGCACGCTCGGTTTAGAGAAGCGCAGTTTCCACAAGGCAAAGAAACAGCCCATCAACACCAGCACGTTGAGGAACACATCGACCACGACAAGGAAGGCAAAGGCTTGCAGTGAGAAAATACTGAAGATCACGCCGCACAACACGATCGACACCCACGGCGTGCCATACTTGGAATGCACCTTCACCAGCCACTTGGGCAGCATCCCGTCGGCCGCCATCGCGAACGGTAAGCGCGTGCCGCCCAGTCCGTTGCCGATGAACAAACCAATCATGCTGAGAATCGCGGCGATCATCACACTACCGCCCAGCAGGCCCGGCAGCGCGCTGTCTTCACCCGCCGCCTTCACGCCGATGGCGTGCGCGATGTCGGGAAATTCCCAGCCCGCCGACTGCGCCGGATCGACGCCCCACGCCGCGATCTGTTCTTCGGTCACGCCGCTGTCGGCCAGCACTTCGCCGATGCCCTCGCCCTCTTCGTATTCCTCGATGCCCCACACTTGATACGCGCCGTCTTCGCCTGCGCCACCATACAGCCCGGCCAGCGTCGGAATCGAATACGTGGCAATTGCCGCGATCAACACCAGCACCATCGCGCGCGGATACGTCTGCTTGGGATTGACGATCTCATCGCCCGCGGCGGCGGGCAGTTCCCAGCCCATGAAATTCCACATCGCCACGAACAGGCCCACGCTCAACGCCTCCGTCAACGAGACCTCTTCCGGCAGCAGTGAGAACGTCACCGTCGAACCCTGCGTAAGCCAATTGCCAATGCCCACCACCGACATCGCAATCAGCGGCAGCAGCATAATCGCGCCGAGGCCGCCGCTAAACAAGGCCGCGATGCGCGCGCCGCGCACATTCAACGCCGTGATCGCCCAGATCAAGATCAGCGCCACCACCCACGACAAAAACGACGCCGAGACTTCCATGCCACCGATCGTCGCACCTTCGCGCAGCGCCGGAATGAAGTAGCCCAGGTAGTACGCGGCCAGCACCGGATAAATCGCCACGTCCACCCACGCCACCACCCAGTTCATCCAGCCCGCCATGAAGCCCGCAAACGGACCAAAGGCCTGCTTGATCCAGTGATAGTAACCGCCTTCACCGGGCATCATCGACTGCATCTCGCGCACCATCAGCATATTGGGAATGCTGAACAGCAGCGGCGTCAGCACAAACAACAACAGAGCCATGCCCGGCCCCGACCAGCCGACCATTGGCTCTGCGCCAAATGCCCCTCCGCACACCGTGAAATAAATCAACGCGAACACGGGCAGTAACGTCAATTCGCGCTTCAATTTGCGCGTTTCCGCCCGCACGTCGCGATGCTCCTCCGCTTTTGCCACGCCAGCCGGTTGTGCCATTGCGTTCCCTCCAGGTTTGTCTTGAGGACGAGTCACACGCCCAGACTGCGCGATCCCGTTCACGGAATAGGCGGCTCCTGCTCAACCCCGATCGATCTGAGTTCGCCGATCACGTCAGCCACGGCGCGCCGCATCGACGGCGACAGCGGCGTATCAAAGGCATTCGCCTCAGACTGAAGGCCGATGATGATGACCTCACAACTCAACTCACTGATCAGATACTGCGCGATCACGTTCAGGGGCAGCGAATGGGTGGACGCACTCAACCCGAGCGTGTCCTGCCACTCGATCAAGCGGATGGTGCCTGGCGGCTCATTCAGCTGCGCGGCATCGATCATGATCACGAGATCAGGATCAAAACGGCGCAGCTGCCCCGTAAATGCTTCGGGCGCTGCGCCGGCGTCGATGATGCGTAGGGGCGACCCTTGTCGGTCGCCCTGGGCAAGCGCGAGGCTTGCCCCTACGATTGATTGCAATTCCCGCGCAACAATCACCCCCGCCGCATCATCGCCGCACAGTTCATTCCCAATGCCTAAGATCGCAACTTTAGGGCGCGGGTGCTTCGCCAGTCTTGCCCGCAGTGAGTTTTGCCAGGACGACTTCGACATCTTCATCTTTTCCGTAATACACATCAAACGGCGCTTTGGTCAGCGCGGCCAATTCCCATTCAGTGTTGCTCATGCTCAGGCACTCGAAGCGGCAGTTCTGCACACACTGCGCGCAATACGTGCAGCGATCCTCGTGATAGCGCATCACGAACCGCTTGGCCTTCTTGTCGATCGTGATCAACTCGATGGCGTCCGACGGGCAGTCTTTGCTGCACAGGCAGCAGCCGCTGCACTTCTCGGGATTCCACATTAGCTTGCCGCGCAGCCGATCGGGCGCGGGCTTCTTCACGAACGGATACTTCTCCGTGACCGGTGCTTGTGTAAACGACTTCAGCACATCCTTCAACATCGAGCCGAATTTCATGCGAACACTCCCTTGCCCAGCACAATCAAGATCAGCCACTGCGCCAGACCCAACAACGCCGCATACCGCCACCAGCGCACCGTCTGCTCGATGCGGAAGCGCGCGAACAACGATTGCAATCCGCCCAGCACGACCAGAATAATCAACGTTTTCGCGAAGAACTCGATCGGGTTGCCGATGCCGCCCAGATACAGCGCTGCGATCAACGTTAAGCCGACGACCAATTCAACGGCCTTCGCGATTTGAAACAGCGCAAAGCCGCGCCCGCTGTATTCCGTCAACGCGCCGGACACGATTTCGGTTTCGGCTTCGGGCGCATCGAAGGGCGGCAGTTCCAACTTGCCCATCAGGCCCACCAGGGCGATCACAAAGCCGATCGGTTGCGTGAGGATCATCCAGTGGCTGCCCGCATACGCATTGATCTGATCGATCTGCCATGTGCCCGCCATCATCGCCGGACCCAGCAGCGCCAGTAGGAACGGCGCTTCATACGAGAACAACTGCGTCAGCGTGCGCACTGCCCCGATCAGCGAGAACTGGCTGATCGAGTTGGAACCGGCCAGCGCCAGACACATCGTCACCACGCTCAACAGATACACCGTTGTGATCAAGTCGCCGGGATAATTCGCCGCCGGGGACAATCCGGCCAGCGGCACATACAACGCCGCCGTCAGGGCCGCCGCCAGCGCGAAGATAGGCAAGCCGATGAACAACTTGGCGTTGACGTTGTCGGGAATGATCTCTTCTTTCGCCAGCAGTTTGATCACGTCCGCAATCGGTTGAAACCAGCGCGGCCCGATGCGGTTCTGAAACTGCGCCACCAGTTTGCGATCGACCCACAGGTACATCAAGCCGTTGAAGATCACAAACAGCCCGGCGGGAAAGAACAGAATCGCGATAATGGATTGAAGTACGTTCATAGTCAAACCTCGCGCACCATACTGCGTAAAGCGTACTGCGTAAAAAGCCAATTACGCCGTACGCATTACGAATTACTTTCGGTAAAACTCAATCCCGTATAATCGTAGTTGTTCCCACGTCATCATCGATTGATCGTTGACGACAATCATGCGATCGTTGCACGAGAAGCACGGATCGATGCCGGACAGCAGCATCGGCATGTCGGCCAGTTGATGCCCCACCGCGATATGCAGCACCGATGAAAAGTTGCACAGGCTGGGCGTGCGCACTTTGACGCGCGCCGGGTTTTCGCCGCCCGCGCTCTGGATGAAATACAGCAGCTCGCCACGCGGCGCTTCGACGCGGCTGATGGTTTCACCGGCCGGAATCTTGCGCGGCATGCGCGCCGTCAACTCGCCCGTGGGCAGATTGTCCAGAATCGTGCGAATGGCGTCGTACGTTTCAAAGAGCTCATTCAACCGCACCACGAACTTGGCTTCCAAATCACCCGCCGTGGCGGTGACAGCCTTGACGGGGAAGGTGCGATACGCGCCATACGGCGCTTCGACACGCACATCGCGCACCAGTCCCGATGCCCGCGCCATCGGCCCGATGACGCCGTACTCGATGGCCTGATCTTTCGTCAGCGTGCCCACCCCGCGCGTGCGGCGCAAGAAAGCCTGATCGGTCGTGCAGACTTCCAGATAATGTTTGGTGCGTTCTTCCAGAAAATCGACGCCGCGCTTGATCGTTTCGGCAATCTCCGGCGTCATGTCAAACTTCACGCCGCCCAGCACATTCACCGAATAATTCACGCGATTGCCGGTGAAGGTTTCCAGCATATCCATCACGGTTTCGCGATCGCGCCACGAGTACATGAACAACGTATCGAAGCCCGCTTCGTGTGCGGCCACGCCCAGCCACAACAAGTGACTGTGAATGCGCTCCAAGCCCGCCGCCAATTCACGAATCGCTTGCGCGCGCGGCGGCGCTTCCACTTTGGCTAACTGCTCCGCGCCCTGCGCATACGCCATCGCGTGCGAGTGCGAGCAGATACCGCAGATGCGCTCCAGCAGATACAAATTCTGCACCCAGTTGCGCTCTTCCGTGGCACGCTCGATGCCGCGATGCACGTAGCCCAATCGGATGGACGCGCCCGTTACCGTTTCGCCATCGACGGCGAACTGGAAGAAGCCCGGTTCTTTCAGCGCCGGGTGCTGCGGCCCGATCGGGACGATGAACTTCCCATCGCGCCAGCCCGCTTCCGGTTCTTCAGCCGATGAAATCAGTTTCACCGCTTTTTGATCGAAGTCCTTGCGTAAAGGAAATACATCGCTGGGCCAATCGTCCGGCAACAACAACCGATTGGCATCCGGCGTCCCATCGATCGTGATGCCGAACATCTCGCTGAGTTCGCGCTCGAAGAGATCCGCACTGGGGGTCACACCGCAAATCGTCGGCAGCACCGCATTCTCACGCGGCGTCGAAGTGCGCAGCGTGACC
This sequence comes from Thermoflexales bacterium, assembly GCA_017999195.1. Taxonomy (GTDB): domain Bacteria; phylum Chloroflexota; class Anaerolineae; order Fen-1058; family Fen-1058; genus JAGOBP01. The sequence goes on along the minus strand of JAGOBP010000114.1, from coordinate 1,689 downwards.
ACGGCCGCGCCATCGCAGAAGTGATACAGCGCCTCCAACGAATTATCAGTGGGCGTGCCCGCTTTCGCCGAGATATTCAAATGATCAAGCCCGGTGATGGCCGCCAGATAACCCCAACGCGCATCGCGCATCATCTTGGTGGCGGCAACCAGTTCGCTCGCCTCGATCGTCACATCCAGCCGATTGGCTTCCGGCTTGTTTGTCGCTTTTGCAAACGGCGACAGCAAAATTGTTGCATTGTCCAGTAATGTCTCAGTGTTCGTCATGCGTCTTCCTTCACTGGTCCGCCGAATGAATTCGGCGTTTGTCAGGTAAAGTCGGCTTAAGCCGACTTCGGTTAGCAGCCATCGAACACCGCACTTGCGTGCTGGTGCAAGTGTTCATTCGATGGTTGTTAGATTACGCTTATTTCGTCGGCTTCAAACTCCCCAACAACTTCACGACCCCATCGATGATCGCTTCCGGGCGCGGCGGACAGCCGGGAATATACGCGTTCACCGGGATCACCTCGTCGATGTGGCCGACCACGCCGTAGCAGCCCTGAAACGCGCCGCCCGACGCCGCGCATGAGCCGACCGCGACCACGAACTTGGGTTCCGGCATCTGCTCGTAGATGCGCAGCAGCCGCTCGCGCGATTGCAGCGTCACCGGCCCGGTGCAGATCAACACATCGGCGTGACGCGGGCTGCCCTGCAACTTGATGCCGAAGCGCTCGATGTCGTAGCGCGGCGTCAGCGTTGCCAGGATTTCAATATCGCAGCCGTTGCACGAGCCGCTGTTGTAGTGAATGGCCCACGGCGAATTGATGCGCGCCCAAGTCTTGATCGATTCCAGCGCGTGTTCCCAGGTTTCGGTAAGATTGAGAGTCATAAGTTGCTCCAAATGGCGTGCTGCGTGTTTCGTGACGGCTTTTCACGCACCACGCACTACGCACCACGTGTCAGCCAACAATGAGTACCAATAACGCCACAATCAGCCCAACCAGATACACCCCCGCGATCGGCGCAAAGTTGCTGCTGCCCAACATCAGCACGCCCAGGTGCAAGATCGCGAAGAACAGCGCGATGATGAAGAAGCCGCGATACCCCGGCATCGAGCCGGGCACGGGCGATTCTTCGCCACCCGCGTAGGTGGTGTGTTTGCCCTCGCTGTGGACGCCGCGCGCGGCCAGCATCCGCCCGAAGCCGGACAGAATGCCCACGAGCGCCAGATACAGCACAAATGCAAAGGGTGGAGAAAGCAGGACTGTTTCCATAAATTTGCAACCTCGCAATCGTAACTGGTGATTGGTAATCAGTAATCGGTCAATCGGTGATTGGTGATTCGTAATCGGTTGCCGGGTTGATTGACCAGTCACCAGTTGACCAATTACCAATTGACTAATCAACTAATCAACTACTCGACTATCCCCCAAACGCCTTGATCAACGCCTGACCCGCCGGAGCCGTCAAGCCTTGCAGCAAGTTCGGCCACACGCCGATGACGATCACCGCGACGCCCAGCGCCGCGATCGGGAGCAGCATCCCCATCGGCACCGGTTGGCCGCGCACCACGACATCCGACGGTTCTTTGCGATACACCGCATTCACGATCGGCGCGTAGTAGGCCAGCGAGAGCACACTGTTCAGTGCCGCGAAGATCACCAGCGCATCAATCACCGTGTTCTGCGTCTGAAAGCCCGCGACGAAA
>JAGOBP010000670.1 GCA_017999195.1 Thermoflexales bacterium | reverse complement strand
ACAATGTTTGAACCAGTTGAATCACAGCCATTAGATTTGCCCTGTTTACCTTTCACCAAAGATTGCGCGACCCACGCGCACCAGCGTCGCCCCTTCTTCAATGGCGACCTCAAAATCATCCGTCATGCCCATCGACAGTTGCGGCAGCGGCCGGCCGCACCGCACCGCCAAACGGTCACGCAGATCACGCAGGCCGCCAAACACCGGCCGCGCCTGCTCGGCCTGCGCGACGATCGGGGCCATCGTCATCAAGCCGTCCAGCCGCACGTGCGCCAGTGACCCAATGCCGTCGATAGCCGCATACAGTTCATCCAGCCGCGCCTGATCGAAGCCGTATTTACTGGCTTCGCCCGAGACATTGACTTCCAGCAAAATCGGCCGCACCGTGTGCTGGGCCGCCGCAAAACGATCAAGCCGCTGCGCGAGTTTGAGACTGTCCACCGAATGCACCCGATCAAACAACGCGGCGACCTCGTCGGCCTTACGACTTTGCACGTGCCCGATGAAATGCCACACCACCGTCGGGTCAGCTACAACCGATCGGAACTCGGGCAACTTAATGGCCGCTTCTTCGACGCGATTTTCGCCAAAGTCGCGCACCCCTAGATCATAAGCGGCCAGCAGTGCCTCAAGCGGCTGTGTCTTGCTGACAGCCACCAGCGTAATCGACGCGCGCTCACGCCCGGCGTGGGCCGCCGCCGCCGCGATGCGCTCTTCCACCTGATGCAAATTGTCGCGCAGGTCCATACTATTGCAATCCAATGACCACGCCAAAGCGCCCGGTTTGGCCCTGCTCGGCGCGATGGGAAAACCACTCGTCGGTGCGAGTGGCCGTGCACAACCGCGAATCTTCGATCTGGGTTACGCCGCACGCCCGCAACTGCGCGGCCACAGCCACATTCAAATCCAGATGCAGACTGCCATCGGGTCGCCGCTGCGCGATCGGGGTGCGGGGTGGACAGCCCGCCGCAACCGCGTCGATCACGTCCTGGCCCACGCGATAGCGCTCCACGCCGATGCACGGCCCGATGCCCGCCCACACATCGCGCGGCGCGCTGCCGAAGGCGTCGCGCATGGCCTCAAGCGTGGCGGCCACGACGTTGACGGCCACGCCGCGCCAACCGGCATGCGCCAACCCGATCGCGCCGCGCACCCGATCAACCACGATCACCGGCACACAATCGGCAAAGCGCATGGTCAGCGCCAGGCCGCGCTCACGCGTGATGAGGGCATCGGTGTTGGTACGATACTGGCCGGCATCGGCGCGATCGACCACCGCCACCGTTCGGCCATGCACCAACCAGGCCGTCGCGGCCTGATCGGGGCGCACATCAAAGGCGGCCAACATACGCCGATTGTTTTCGGTGACGGCCGCGGGATCGTCGCCGACGGAGCGCGACAGGTTGAGCGACGCGAACGGCGCGTGACTGACCCCGCCCGCGCGCGTGAATACGCCGTGATACAGATCGGACCTTGACGCCAGATCATTAAATTGATAATAGGCCAGTTCGTTTTGGACAATACGCTTCACACGCTCACCATCAAACAACACGGACTGCAGCCCCGCACGAAGTCTCCGTGTCAGCGCTGCAATCCGTGGATAAAGGCTCAATCACTAACCAAACAAACCGCGTTTCAACGCCTCGGCAAATGAATCCGGCGAGAGCGTGCTCGCGCCTTGATCGGCGGGCGGCTCTTCGATGGGAGACTCGGCCTCAAAGTTGAGCAGGCCGCTGGTCAAAGCCGCCGCAAAAGTATCCGGCGATAGGGCGCTATTGACCGGTTCGGGTGCGGCCGGTGGTTCAGGCGTCTCAATCGGCGGCACGCCGTCGAAATTGAGCAAGCCCATTTTCAAGGCGTCTTCAAAACTCACGGCCGGGCCGCTGGGGACAGACGGTTCGATCGGGGGCGGCACAACCGGAGCGGCTGGTTCGGGCGCTTTCGCGGGCGCAGCATTCGCCACCACTTCCGGCGCGGGTCGATCTTTCTTGAAACTGATCGTCGAGACTGTGCCCAAGGGCCGGATGCTCGATCGAGGCGCCGTGGTCGATCGGGCGGGCGGCGGCGCGGCTGGCGCTTTTCGCTCGAAGACGTTTTCTACTTTTTGCTCGGCCATCTCTTTGTGCAGCGCCTCAGTATCGGCTGCACCGATCGAGTGACCCACTTGCTTCTGCATCGATTCGGCCGCCCGCCGCACAATGCGATCGATCTCGACGGCGGATTCTTTGGCGTACAACCAGACCAGCCCTTGCTTGGTGCCCTTGGGCACGATCACGACGAGGTACAGGCCGCGCCCCAAAGCGGTGTTGTAGACGCTGACTTTCTGGCCTTCCATGTAACTGGTGGAAAAATCCTGGCTCTCACCCAGCAACGAGGCCAGCGACGCCGACGACGAGCGCGCCCCGGCGATGAGGTTGGAGATGGTGTCCAGATCGGCGCTGTTGACCAGCCCTTTGGCCGCGATGACGTAACCGGCATCTTCCACCAACAAAGCCGAATCGGCTCCGGCCTGAGCGCGCAACTTGGACAACACCACATCGATCTGTTCCAGAT
>JAGOBP010000113.1 GCA_017999195.1 Thermoflexales bacterium | reverse complement strand
TTCTCGGTCTGCCCAATTTGATCGACGGTACTGTGATCAGTTGCGCCGCCAACGTCGCGGTGATTCGCACTGCGCTGGGGCATTTGCATATCACCACCGATCGCACGCTCAAGCCTAATCAAGCCGTGTTGCTGCTCATTCGGCCCGATGCTGCCACGCTCGATCCCAATCCGTTTGACGCCGACAGCGAATGGTTTGCGGAAACGCCGCAAGCTAACGTGCTAGAAGGTGAACTGATCGATGTAGCGTTTCGAGGACGCTATCAGCGCGTGGTCGTGCGCGTGAACGAGGTGGACCTCGTCTTCGAGATTGAGGCGCGCTCGACGCCGGGCACGATCGGGCGACGGGTTCGGGTGGCACTGCAACCCGTAGCTTTGGTGATTCTGTAGCCACTTACGCAGTACGGATTACTCATCACTCGTCACTCATCATGTCCCCCATCACCATTCGCAAACTCAACCTTAATCACGAACTGATGTGGTCTTACGCCGGTCACGTCTTGGAACGCACGCCGACCGCCATTCGATTGGAGGCGCGTTTCAATCGGCCGACCACCGATTACGGGTATGCGGTCTTTGAAGAAAACGATCGGTTTGTGGAGTATTTCTTTGCAGATCGCTGGTACAACATTTTTGAAGTACACTCCGTTCAAGACGATCACTTGAAAGGCTGGTATTGCAATATCGTGCTACCGGCCCTGTTCAGCGCCGACGAGATCGCGCAAGTTGATCTGGCGCTCGATGTGTGGATCAATCCCAATGGCACACATCGCATATTGGATCAAAATGAATTTGACGCGCTACCATTGGACGCGACCACGCGCCAAGAGGCAACGAGCGCGCTGCGCGAGTTGCTCGATCTTCTGCATCACCGCCTGCCCCCGTTTGACACACCGGGTCTGATATAATCGCGCTGCGCCTTCTGGCGCGAATTTTTGCGATTGAAAGTCCACCATGCCTCATACACCTGAACATCTCCTTGGCGAACATCGCCAACTTTTTGGTCACGCGGCCGAGCGCGTGCGCTTCGTGCGCTCGCCGTATCGCATCTGCCCGCTGGGCGCACACGTTGATCATCAACTGGGCCTCGTCACGGGCATGACCATCGACGCGCCGATCTGGCTGGCCTATGTACCTAATGACGACGGTTGCGTGCGCTTGCAGAGCCTTGAATTCAGCCCGTCCGTCGAGTTTGATGTGCGTGACGTTCCAGCCAAGGCCGAATCCAACTGGGGCAATTATGCGCGCGGCGCGGCCTGGGCATTGAATTTGCACACGCCGCTGCGGCGCGGCTTCGATGGCCTGGTCGCCGGGTCACTGCCAATCGGCGGCTTGAGTTCATCGGCGGCGGTGGGCATCGCGTATTTGCTGGCGTTGGAAGATGTGAATGATCTAACGTTCAGCCCGTTGGAAAACGTCGAATTTGATCGGGCCATTGAGAACGGTTACGTGGGCTTGAACAATGGCATCCTTGATCCAGCGATGATTTTGCTCAGTCAGCCGCAGCATCTCACCGCACTGGATTGTCAATCGATGCAGTTCGATCATATCGTGTCGCCGTTGAGCGATGACGATTTCGATCTGGTCATCGTGTTTTCGGGCGCAGGACGCACACTGGTGAACTCCGGTTACAATCAACGCGTGGCCGAATGCGCCGCGGCTTCGGCGCAATTGTTGCTGCGCGCGGACTTGCATGTCGAGGGCACGCCGCGCCTGCGCCACGTTCCGGAAGAAATCTTTCAAGCGCATCAGCATGAATTGGCCGCGCCCCTGCGCAAACGCGCCGCGCATTTCTTCGCGGAAGATCAACGGGTGCGACACGGTCTAAGTGCGTGGCGCAGCGGCGACATTCGGCGCTTTGGGCAATTGATGACGCAATCGGGCGAGAGTTCGATTACCAATTACGAGGCCGGTTCGCCACATCTGATCGCGCTGCACGAAATTCTCAACGGTTGCGCGGGGGTGTATGGCGCGCGCTTTGCAGGCGGCGGTTTCGGCGGTTGCTGTATCGGCTTGTCTGATCCGGCCAAACGCAGCGAGATTATCGAGACCATCGCGCGCGAATATCCAACGCGCCATCCCGATGTGGCCGACACGTATCGCGTGTTCTTCCAAAAGCCCGATGGCGCGGCCTGCTACTGGGAGCCTCGATAATGCCGGTAAAACAAGCCGTTATTTTAGCGGCCGGGCGCGGCAAGCGTTTGCAGCCGTTGACCCTGACCCGCTCCAAAGCCATGATGCCCATCGCCGGTCTGCCGATGATCGAGCGCGTGATGGACACGCTGACGCACAACGGTCTGCAAGACTTTGTGCTGGTGGTCAGCCCCGACGACGAAGCCATCTATGATCATTTCACGCGGCACTCGCGCTATGCCAATCGCATCACGTGGGCGTATCAGGCCGAACGACACGGCATGGCGCATGCGCTGATGCAAGCCGCGCCGCACATTCACGGCGATTTCGTTCTGTCCGCCTGCGATAACCTCGTCCCCGAAGAACACATCGCGGCGATGCTTCAGCGTTTCGATCAGGGCGCGCGCGGCGTGTTGAGTTTGATGCGTATCCCGATCGAACGCTCGGTCTCGACGGGCATGGTGGCGCTGAACGGCGATCACATTGCGCGCATTGTAGAGAAGCCGCAGCCGCATGAATCACCGTCGGATATTTCCAGTTTGCCGCTGTACGTGTTTGCTTCGCAGGTGCTGGATTATCTGCCATTAGTCAAACCATCGGCGCGCGGCGAGTATGAATTGCAAGACGCGATCCAGATGCTGATCGATTCGGGCGAAATAGTCGCGGGAGTGCTTACGCCCGATCGGCTGACGGTGACCAACGCCAACGATTTGCTGAAGATCAATCTGCACTATCTCGCCACCACGGGCGATCGGTTTGTCAACGGCCCGATCGATCCGGCCACCCAGTTGATCGATCCGATCTTGATCGAAGCAGAATCATCCATCGGCGCGAATTGCACCATCGGCCCAGCGGTGTACGTCGAGAGTGGCGCAACGATCGGGCACGGCGCAACCGTGCGCGAATCGATCGTGCTGCGCGGCGCGAGCGTGCCGCCCGGCGCGCACATCGCGCATCAAGTGATCGCCTGAATTCACGCCATGTCGGATCAAAATCGACGCGTACTATTTATGATGGTCGCGGTGCTACTGGCCGCGGCTTTTTTGCGTCTGGTGGCATGGCAGTCTGCTCCGCCCGGCCTGCGCTACGACGAGATGACGGTGGTCTATGAGGCCGATGAAATCCGTGCGGGCGCGCGGCCCATCTACATGGATGGCTCGGCGGAAGAGGCGCTGTATCACTATTTCTTTGCCGTGGCGCAAGAGGCGTTGGGGGCGCACGCGTTTACGCTGCGCTGGCTGGCCGCTGCGTTTGGCCTCATCGCAGTGGCCGCGACCTTTGCGCTAGGGCGACAGATGTTCAACACACGCGTCGGCCTGCTGGCGGCGACGCTGGCGGCGGCCTCGTTCTGGGCCTTGATGTACAGCCGCGTCGGCTTGCGCATCATCGGTATGCCTGCATTCGTTACGCTGGCAATGCTGTTTTTATGGCGCGGCCTGACGCATGTGCGCCGCCGCGACTTCATTATCGCGGGCGTGTTGTTCGGACTCAGCGCCTACATCTATGCGGCCACTCGCATGCTGCCGGTGGTGTTTGTGGGCTTCCTCGTCTATCTGGCGATCCTCAAACGCGCGCAGTTGCGCACGCACGGCTTGTACGTCATGGCTACGTTCGTCGTTGCGATCGTCATCGTGCTGCCGATGGCGATTCACATCGCGACCGTACCCGCTGCCGAGCGACGATTGGGCGAAGTGGAAGGTCCGCTGGATGCTTTACAACGTGGCGAAATTCAACCGTTGATCAATTCAACATTGATTACGGCGGCGATGTTCATTGCCAAAGGCGATCCCGAGTGGTTGTACAACATTCCCGATCGGCCGGTCTTCGATCTCGTGACGGGGATCATTTTTTACGGCGCGCTGTTCCTGTGTCTGCGCCGCTTCAAACACAGTCCGTACGCTTTCGTCATCATCTGGTTGATTGCGGGTCTGCTCCCCGCGATGTTGACGTGGCCGGCCGCCAGCAATAGTCACGGTATTCTGGCGCAGACCCCGACGTTTCTCATCGCGGCGATTGGCATCGATGCGATTGCAGCAAAAGTATCAGCCACGAAACAGCACGAAAAGAAAGTAACGGGATTGGTGTTAGGCAGCGTGCTGGCGATTCATTCAGTCGTGTCGATCAACGATTACTTCAATCGCTGGGCAATTGATCCCACCGTTCAGATCGAACATCAGGCTAACGTGGCGGCGACGGCGCGTTACTTGGGACAACATCCGGCAACAACACCACTCGTGTTTTCCAGCGGCGAAGTGACGCACTACAATCCGTGGAGCGTGACTTCGTTCCGGCTCAACGCACCGCTCGGCTATACCAATGCCCGCTGGTTCGATGCCCGGTCGAGTTTTATTTTTCCGCAAGGCCAGACTGATCTCACGTTGATCATGCCCGTGCAAGACGATGTGCCCGCGCCGCTGGATGCGCGCCTGATCGAAGATTTGTTTCCAACTGTAGAACCCTCGCCCTTAGCGACAGAGATTTTCAGTGCCACACATCTGGTTTCGTCACTCACCACCCGCTTGATCACCTTGACCCAGGCAAGCGTGAGTTGGCCCGATGGTTCAGCCGCGCAATTGCCGCTGGCCATTGACGATCGGCTGGAATTGATCGGTTATGATGTGCGCCGCTCAACGGTGGAAATCGGCAAGAACATCCGCCTGACCACCTACTGGCGCGCACAAAATCTGGGCCTGGAGCCGCTGTCGATCTTTGTGCACGTGCTCGACGATCAAGGCCGTGTCGACGCGCAGTGGGACGGCTTCACCATCGCGCCGGAGTACGTGCAGCGTGGCGACGTTATCGTGCAAGTGCACTTCATTCCCATTCCGCCCGATTTCGCACCTGGTACTTATCAACTGGTGCTTGGCATGTACGAACCTAGAACCGCGGCGCAGCCCCGTCTACCGATTGTGGCCGAGGGGCAGCCGAAGACCGATCGGATTTTGCTGCAATCCGTTCAAATGATCAATGCGCAATGATCAATGTTCAATGATCAATTTTCAATGGACATACGGAGAGAACATGGGAACCCGTAGCGACATCGACATTAAAGACAGAACTTTCAAGTTCGGCGTGCGGATCATCAAGTTTGTGGATCAACTGCCACGCACGTTGAGTGCGACAGAGTTGGGGAAACAATTGCTGCGTTCGGGCACATCCATCGCGGCCAACATGGAAGAGGCAAATGGCGCAGAAAGTCGGAGTGATTTCATCCACAAGGTAAGCATCGCGTACAAAGAAGCCCGCGAGTCTCGCATGTGGCTGGGCATGATCAAGGCCGCCATCCTGCCCAATGCCAGCGAAGTTCAAGAACTTCACGCCGAATGTGATGAGCTTGTGCGCATTCTGTTTGCGATTCTGCGCCAAGCACGCTCAAGCCGAACCGCCCCAAAGCCCAGTCATTGATCATTGAAAATTGATCATTGATCATTTCCCCGGAGGTCCCGTGTCTGAACCACTTGAATTTGTTGTGGGCCAATTGCTGGCCGAAAAGAAACTGACTTTGTCTTTAGCCGAAAGTTGCACCGGCGGCTTGATCGGTCATCGCATCACCGACGTGCCCGGCAGTTCCGAGTATTTCATGGGCGGCGTGGTGGCCTATTCGTACGACGCGAAAGAGAAGTTCCTGAACGTGCGGCACGATACGCTGTACGACTTCGGCGCGGTCAGCCCGGAAACCGCCATCGAGATGGCACGCGGCGCGCGACGCGCCTTTGGCACCGATGTCGCCCTGAGCGTGACGGGCATCGCGGGACCGGGCGGCGGCCTGCCCGGCAAGCCGGTGGGGCTGGTGTACATCAGCCTGTCCACGCGCATCTTCGAACGCACGGAAAAATTCGTGTGGCAGAAAGATCGCGCCGGGAATAAATTGGATTCGTCCGAGGCGGCGCTGCAAATGTTGAAGGATTATCTGGACGGCGTGAACTGACTTAAGCCGTCACTTTTGGCACAGTCTTGCGACTTATGAGTCATCGAACGATCATCAGGCCGATCAACAACGAATGACACGAAACGGTGTGCCCCCAACCCCTAAACCATTAGTTCAGTTGTTGCTGATCGGTCGTGGTCGTTCGCTCTTTCAAATCGAGCCGCGCGCCGTGTTGACGGCGGCGGCTTTGTTTGCGGTCTTCTCCATGCTGCTGGGCTTCGTGCAATTTGGCACGCCGTCGCTGGCCGACAACGACGGTTTTTATCATCTGCGCATGGCCGCGCTGATGCGCGAATTTGGCCTGCGCGTCCCCTTTAGCTGGCTGCCGCAAAGCATCCTCAGTCCCGAAGCCTTCTACGATCACCACCTGCTGTATCACGCGTACTTGTCGCTGTTCGCCGTCGGTTCCGATCAAGCCATGCTGATCGCGGCCAAGTTCGCCAGCATCTTCCTGCCGGCCGCCGCCTTCGTAGCCGTCTGGTGGCTATTGCGCGGACAGCGCGTCCGCTGGGCGTCGATCTGGGCGCTAGGACTGCTGGCCGTGTCCGAGGCCTTTCTGTATCGCATGTCCATGCCGCGTGCGCAAAGCGCCTCGCTGTTGGTGCTGGCGCTGGGCCTGCACTGGCTGCTCCGGCGCAAGTATTGGCCGCTGATTCCGCTGGGGTTTCTCTATGTCTGGTTGTACAACGCCTTTCCCCTGCTGCTGGTTGTGGGCGGCGTGGTCGCCATCGCGACGTTCATGACCGAACGTCGCCTCGAATGGCGCGCGCTGGTGTTCCCCGCCATTGGCCTGGTTTTAGGCCTGATCATCAATCCGTACTTTCCGCAAAACATCACCTTCATCATCAATCATCTGCTGCCCAAGTTGGGCGAGTCGGCCGTGTCGGTGGGCAATGAATGGTATCCGTACGACACGTGGGCGCTCATCGGCAATTCGGGCTTTGCGCTGGCGGCTTTCGTGCTGGGCGCGTTTGCGCTGGGCTGGCGAGGCCAGAAGATCGATCGGGCGGCGTTGGCCGCGTTTGGTTTGTCCCTGGTGTTTGGTTTTATGCTGTTCAAAGCCCGCCGCTTTGTCGAATATTTTCCGCCGTTTGCGCTGATCTTCGCCGCGCTGGCGATCAATCCGCTGCTCGATGCGTTGACGTGGGCCGGTCGGCGGCTGCTCCCGATCGGGCTGGTGGCGATCCTCAGCGTGCCGTTGATCATCACGCTGACGCAGGCGCGCACGTCGATGGCCGCTCAAACCAAGCCCGCCGAGACGTATGCGGCCGCTTCGTACTGGCTGGCGCAATATGCTCCGCCGGGCGCAAAGATCTTCCAGACCGACTGGGACGATTTTCCGCGCCTGTTCTTTTACAATACAACCAGCGTCTACACGATCGGTCTAGACCCCACCTACATGGAACTGTACGATGCCGATTTGTACGCGACCTGGGTCAAGATCACGCAAGGCAAAGTCAAAGCGGCCAGTGCCACCATCCGATCGGACTTTGGCGGCGACTACGTGCTGACCGATCTCAAGCACACCGCGTTCATCAACCAGGCCAAGAACGACCCCGGCCTGACCGAAGTCTTCCGCGACAAATTCAGCCTCGTCTACGCGGTTGCCCCCTAAGTGCCAATCGTTTGTTTGAAATTGGTTGGTGCACCGATACAAAATTCCATCCATCTTCCGACCTTGGTCTGATCGTTTTCGCCGTTACTTTTCATCCTCTCGCTCGACTTTGTTGGTGTCAGTGAAATCCAATAAGTCAAAAGGGAGACACATGAAACGTTTATCGGGTAATAAACAGGTGTTAGCAGTCGCGGGGGCGATCTTGCTAGTGGCCGCCGCCAGCAGTTCGGCATTAGCGATGATCGATCCGGGTTTGGCGAACGTCCGCAGTGAGCAGGTTCGGCGTCAGGCCGAGCCGCAGGTGTCCGGTCAGGCCCAGCAATCGCCCCTGCCCACGCCCACGCCAGAACCAACCTCAACGCCGGAATCACACGGCAACGAAGTTGAGTTTCGCGGCACCGTGGACGTTATCGCGGCCACCGGCTGGGTCATCGGCGGGCGCACCGTCCGGGTGACCGGCGCGACTGAAGTCGGCAACGGGGTGGATGTAGGCAGCGAAGTCAAAGTCCACGCCCAGGTCCAGGCCGACGGGTCGCTACTGGCGCGCGAGATTGAACTGGTCGACGTCGGTGACGACGACAACAGCAACGGCAATGATAATGGCAATGGCAATGAAAATGAGAGCGACGACAACGGCAATGGCAACAGCAATTCCAATGAAAATGAGAGCGACGACAACGACAACGGCAATGTGAATTCCAACGATAACGACGATGATCACGACGGCAGTGGCAACGTGAACTCCAACGACGATCACGATGGTAACGGCAACGATGATCACGGCGGCAATAGTAACGATGATCACGGCAGTAACGGTAATGACGATCACGGCGGCAATGGCAACGATGACGACGGCGGCAACGGTAACGATGATCACGGCGGCAACGGCAACGACTAGTTGCAGGCAGATCACCGTGACGTCAAACTGACCTTCTAACCAAACCCTGGCGATCGCCGCACAACGTCGATCGCCAGGCCGTATCACGTGCGCCGCCGCACTGGCGGCCCGCAGGAGGATGCTATAATCGAGGAGCTACGCGCGACGAATGGCCGCAACCGGCACTGGATTGACCGCGTAGCAGGGGGACCTCCACCGTGCAAGACGAATTGGCCTTACTCGCGCGGGCACGCACACTGGATGCCGACGCGCTGGCCGAAGTGCATGACCGCTACTATGCTCCAATCTTCCGCTACGTCGCCTTTCGCGTCAGCGACCGGGAAGTAGCCGAAGACCTAACCAGTGAAGTGTTTACCCGGCTGCTCAGCGCCCTGCGCGACAAAAACGCGCCACAAAATACGCTGCGCGGCTGGCTGTACGGCGTGGCGGCGCGGGTGGTCAGCGACCATCACCGCCGCCACTATCGCGCGCCAGAAGTCGAGTTGGACGAATCGCTTATCAGTCGCGACGCCGGTCCGGCCGACATTGTCGAGAAAATGCTCACGCACGCCGACCTGAAACAAGCCATGACGGAGTTGACCGACGAACAACAACATGTGCTGGCCCTGCGCTTTGGCTATGACATGCCCATTTTAGAAGTCGCCCGCACGCTGGGCAAAACCGAAGGCGCGATCAAACAACTGCAAGCCCGGGCCATCGCGGCCCTGTCCCGCAAACTGACCGAAACGCAAGTGGTGGATGCATGACCATCGAATTCGAACTGCACCTGATTGAAGCCCTGGACGC
>JAGOBP010000112.1 GCA_017999195.1 Thermoflexales bacterium | reverse complement strand
GCGCGCCTCCGGCGTTAACGACAGGGTCGTTGGTTCAGCCTGCACGCGCACATACGCGTAAAACGGCTGGGCATCGCGATCACCCCGCGCCAGCGGTCCGGCCGTGACGCGCACCGCATGCGCCCCATCCAGCGGCGTAAGCGCCTGCCACCAGTCTTCGTACGGCCAGCGGAAGAATAAAGCCCGATCGGTGGGTTGAAGCGGCGCGGGTTGCACGCCATCCGGTACCGACTCGAATGGCTGATCGACCAGGAAAGCGATGGACGGATAATCGCGCACCAGGCGTTCATCGATGGCGACCCGATAGCCCGAGGCCAACGCGCCGCGCGCCGAGTTAGCCAGCGTCACGGCGGCTGATTCAAAGGCATAGGCCGTGGCCGGATCAGCCGCATAGCGCGCGTAATCCGAGATGGTCTGCGCGGTAGAGACCGTCAACACCCCTGCAATGACGATCCAGCTCAGCACCCGGCCCGCGCGAATCCGAACCGATAACCACTGCGTGAGCGTATCCAAACCGATCGCCGGAATCACCATCAATACCGGTAAGACGCCAACCGCCCGCAAAAAGTGCGGTGTATCTTCAGCCAGAATCGTCGGCAGCAACATCACCGCGATCCACATCAAGGCAAAGACACTGGGAAGTTTATTCGGCAACGCCACGCGATTTAGGGGTGTGTACTCTAGAAAATCGGGCAGGGGCGGCAAGGCCGATCGGCGGCGCTGGATCGCGCCGATGATCAATCGGACCAGGCCGAAGATGAAAGCGATCGATACCAGCCAATCAAACACGGGGCGATAGGGCACATTATGGCGCGGAATCCGATCGCCTTGCCAGAAGAACATGCCCAACGCCTTGAGCGTATTGCCAACAGCCGTGCCGACGACATCGCCGCCATTGATGACGGGATTGAGAATCGATACATCACCGGGGCGGCCCATCACGACATCCCAATTCGCCAGGGCCGTAATCGCCAGCGGCGCAGCGACGATGCCCGCCGCAATGATGAAAATCAACGCGCCCGGCCACAGCCGTTTGAAGCGCCGCGCGACGATCAGCCCCAGGCCAAAGAGCACCAGCACGACGGGCGTAAAACGGCCCGCCAGATACGTATAAAACGATGCGCCATACAATGCGCCCGCGATCAGCCAATCGTACCACCGGCCCGATCGATAGGCGCGCACGCCCGTCGCAATCGAGAGCGCAATAAACAGCGGCAGCGTCCCGGCGCGAAAGCCAATCAGGCTAAGATGCAGCGGCCACAACGTGATGGTCATGAAGGCCGCCGCGAGCAAGCCCACGCGCCGATTGAACAACTCACGCGCCATCCAATACGTGACGGGAATGGTCAAGATGCCGATGAGGGCCGACGGAAAACGCAGCGCATAAACGGTGCGCCCCAACCAATCGAGGCTGAGGGCGGCGAGGTAAATGAAGAACGGTTCACGGCCGTTGTTGGCGGCAAAATACAAGGGGCGCTCGCCGCCGACCACGCGCAAAGCGTCCAGCCCGTAATACGCCTCGTCGTGATACAGACCGGGCGGCCACGTGCCTAATTCATATAAACGCAAAACCCCGGCCAGGAGCATCAAGCCTATGACCGGGGCCCATTCTTTCAAGAACTTTCGCATGTGTTTTATCGATAATCGGTCGGGCAAAGTCGGCAAATTTAAGCGCGCACAAGTGCGCGCAAAGTATATCACAGGCAGACCGTGTGTCAAAATGCGCCGTGCTATAATCTTTGCACTATGCGTGTCGTGATGATCTCCAAAGCGCTGGTCGTCGGCGCGTATCACAGCAAGCTGGCCGAACTGGCCGCGCAGCCTAACCTCGACCTCATCGCCATCGTGCCGCCCAGTTGGCGCGATGAGCGCGGTTCGCTGCCGCTGGAACGTCCGCCCACGCGCGGCTATCAACTCATCACCACGCCGCTGCGTTTCAACGGCAATTTTCACTTCCACTACTATCCGCAATTACCGTGGCTCTTGAAGGTGCTGCGCCCCGACCTCGTCCATATCGACGAAGAACCGTACAATCTGGCCACGTTTTTGGCTTTGCGCGCCGCTCAATCCATTGGGGCGCGCAGCCTGTTCTTTAGCTGGCAGAATCTCAATCGGCGTTATCCGCTGCCCTTTGCATTGCTAGAGCGCTATGTCTTGGCGCAGGTCGATGCCGCGATTGCGGGCAATGCGGATGCCGTCAAGGTGTGGCGCGCCAAAGGCTATCGCGGCCCGATCGAGGTGATTCCGCAATTCGGGGTTGATCCGATCGCGTTCGCGCCGCAAGACCGCGTACAGTCAACCAACCCATTCGTGATTGGCTATGCGGGCCGCTTCGTCGAAGAGAAAGGGGTCGATGTTTTGCTGGAAGCCGCCGCCGGACTGGCCGGCGACTGGCGCGTCGATCTGATCGGCAGCGGCCCGGCGCAAGACCGATTGAGCGAACTGGCCCGCTCGCTCGGCATAACCGATCGGGTGCGATTCTTGCCGTGGGTGGCTTCGTCTCAAATCGCGGACGTGTATCGTTCGTTTGATGTACTCGTTTTACCCTCACGCTCAAAGCCCAATTGGATCGAGCAATTTGGCCGCGCCTTGACGGAGGCAATGGCCTGTGGCGTGCCCGTCATCGGCTCAACGTGCGGCGAGATTCCCAACGTCATCCGCGAGGCGGGCTTGATTTTTCCTGAAGGCGACGCAGCTGCCTTGCGCGAACACTTGCGCACCGTGCAAAACCAGCCCGCCCTTCGCGCCGAACTCGCTCAACGCGGGCGACAGCGCGTGCTCGCTCACTTCACACAGGCGCAAATCGCGCGCAAGACGGTTGAGGTGTATCAAAAAGTCATGCGTACTGCGTAATCCTTACTCCGTAACTCTCGCTTACACAGCACGAGGTACGCAATAGATTGGTATAATCGCGCCATGATTCAGCCAGCACGCCGCGTCGCCGTGGGCGCGCATCTCTTACACGGTCAGGGCGGGTATCGCAGCGCGGGCATTCACACGTACATTCAGCAGACGCTGCGCCATTTGCCACAGGCCGCCCCGACGCTGAATGTAACGGTGTTTACGCGGCACGCCCCCGCCGATTGGCCCGCGGCCATTCACGCGCGCTCAACGCGCTGGCCGACCGAGCGCCCGATCATGCGCATCCTGTGGGAGCAGCTGGTTTTGCCGCGCGCGACGCGCCAGATGCACGCCAATATCTTGCACGCCACGGCCTTTGTCGCGCCGATAGTGCGGGCGTGCCCGACCGTCATCACCATTTATGATCTGAGTTTTGCCCTATTTCCGCAGTACTTTCGCGGCTTCAATCAAGCCTATTTGCGCGCGGGCACCCGCTGGTCGGCCCGCCACGCCACGCGCCTCATTGCGATTTCAGATCACACGCGCCGCGATATTCAGCGGCTGTACGATGTGCCGCTGGAGCGCATCGATGTAGCCTATCCCGGTGTCGATGAATCACTGCACCCGATCAATCCGGTGGTGCTTGATCGGTTTCGGCGCGAGCAGAATTTGCCCGAGAAATTTCTGTTGTTTTTGGGCACGCTCGAACCGCGCAAAAACCTGGTCACTTTAATCGACGCCTTTGCCCAATTCAAACGCGCGTGTCCCGATGGACAACTGGTCTTAGCGGGCGGCGTGGGCTGGCTGGCCGATGAGGTCTTTGCGGCGATTGACGCCTCAGGCGTGAAGGACAGCATTTTATTGCCGGGCTTTATCAAAGCCGAAGAAAAAGCCTTGTGGCTGGGCAGTGCAACTGCGTTTGTATATCCATCGATCTATGAAGGCTTTGGTTTGCCGCCGCTGGAAGCGATGGCGTGTGGCACGCCCGTGATCGTATCGAATGCGGCCTCGTTGCCGGAAGTCATCGGGGACGCCGGAGTCTCGATCGGGCCGCGTGATCCGATCGAGTGGGCACAGGCTTTGCAGCGCGTGTGGATCGATCAAGCGTATCGGGCTGAATTGCGCGAACGTGGCCTGCGTCAATCGCAGAAATTTACGTGGTTGGCCGCCGCACGCCAAATCGCGGCGACATATCAACAGATCGCATGAACGATCAGCGGCGGCGCGGTTTGCGATCGAACGCGGGCATGATCGGGTTGACGCTCGCCGCGCTGCTGTATGGCCTTATCGAATCAGTCGTTGTCGCCGTGTCGTACTGGGATGGTACGCTAGGTGTCGTGCTCGGGCTGTTCATCTGTGCCCAACCTGCGGCCAATTTGATCGATTCATTTTATCGGGCGCGCTACGTGCGCGACGATGAATCAGGTTGGCAGTCGCAACTGTTGAACGGGCTGGCCATGTTGGCCGGAATTATCGTGATTATCCTCGGCACCGTGCAGTTGACGCGGGCCGCGCGAATACGTTGAGACAGACTGCTATGCTCTTCAAGCCGGATTCCAAATATCCTCGATGGCTCATGTGGATCGTGGTGATCAGCGACGTGGTGCTGATCAATGCTGCGTTTGCGCTGGCCTATACTTTGCGCTACCGGCTGCAACTGTTCTTGTCGGTCGATCCGGCCTTTGATAATCCGCCCGATGTGTTTGTGCCGTTTCAAGTGGTGCTGACGGTGTTGCTGCTGTTGACCTTGAAGATCGACGGCGTGTATGAGCCGCGCCGCCTGGGCATGTGGCTCGATCAGATGTGGCGCATCGTACGGGCCACGATGATGGCGATCTTGATCATGATCGGCATCACGTTCTTTTATCAGCCGTTCTTCTATTCGCGCCTGATTTTTCTGTATGCCAGCGTGTTGATCGTGGTGATGCTGGGCATGGGCCGGCTGGCGTGGGGCATGGTGCTGGGGCGGCTGCGCAAGCGCGGCGTCGGCGTGGTGCGCGTGCTGGTCGTAGGGGCGGGTGAAGTCGGTCGGACGGTAATTCGCACGGTGATGGCGCAGCCGGAATTTGGGTATCGCATCGTGGGCTTGATCGACGATCAACTGGACAACACGCTCACGATCGGCCCGGTCCCCGCCGTAGAAGGCCTAACGCGCATCCCTAACGTTGTGGCCGAGCAGCGCGTCGATGAAGTGGTGGTTGCGTTACCGTGGAGCGATCATCGCCGCATTCTGGATATTTTTCAACAGTGCGAAAAATTGGGCGTGCGCGCCCGCACCGTGCCCGATCTCTTTCAACTCAGCCTGAATCGCGTGGATGTGGAAGACCTGGGCGGCATCCCGGTAATCGGCTTGCGGCCGGTCGCCATTCACGGCACCAACCTGATCGTCAAGCGCGTGATGGATGTGGGCTTGGGTGTGCTGATCATGATCCCCTTGTTGCCGATCATGGGCTTGCTGGCCTTAGCGATTAAACTCGATTCGCCGGGGCCGATCATTTTCAAACAAAAACGCGTGGGCATGCACCACAAAGAATTTGTCCTGTATAAATTCCGATCGATGCGGGTGGGCGCCGAAGAAGAACACGCCCGCATGTTGGTCCACAACGAAATGACCGGCCCGCTGTTCAAGATGCGCGATGATCCGCGTCGCACACGCGTAGGCCGCTTTCTGCGCAAGACCAGTTTGGACGAACTGCCGCAGTTGTTCAACGTCTTCAAAGGCGATATGAGCCTGGTCGGACCGCGCCCGCACATGGCCTCGGAAGTGGCTAAATATCAGGATTGGCAGAAGCAAGTGCTGGAAGCGCCGCCCGGCATGGCGGGTCTATCGCAAGTGTCGGGCCGTTCGCAACTCAGTTTTGACGAGCAATGCTTGCTGGACATTTACTACATCGAGAACTGGTCGCCTGCATTGGACTTCAAGATTCTGCTGCGCACGATTCCAAAGGTGCTCTCGGGGGAAGGGGCATACTGAACATGATGCGTGAAGAGCGTTCACGCACCACGCAACACGTGCATTTAATGGCGCGAGCAAGGGAGACAAATAAACCATGACCATCAAAACTCAACTGATCAACTATCCCATCAATGCGCACTCGACGCCGGGGTATCTGGCACAACCCGATGACGACGCGAATGCGCTTCACCCCGGCGTGGTGGTGATTCAAGAATGGTGGGGCTTAGTGCCGCACATCAAAGACGTGGCCGATCGTTTGGCGCGCGAAGGCTTTGTGGCGCTGGCGCCCGATCTGTATCACGGGCAGGCGGCCGACGAACCCGATGAAGCCCGCAAGTTAGCGATGGCGCTGGACGCTAATCGCGCCGTGCAGGAAATCGCAGCAGCGGCACGCTATCTCAAGAATCAGGCTAACGTCGCGCCCAAGAAAGTGGGCACGGTCGGGTGGTGCATGGGCGGCGGACTATCACTCAGCACGGCGGCGCATCATGCGGATCTCATCGGCGCGGCGATTGCCTTTTACGGACGACCGCTCAGCGCCAGTGATACGGCCAAGTTGCAAGTGCCGGTGCTGGGCCTGTACGCCGAACACGATCACGGCATTCCCGTGGCCGCAGTGAAAGCCTTCGAGGACGAACTGAAGGCGCATCACATTCAACATGAGATTCACATCTACGCCGGTGCGGATCACGCTTTCTTCAACGACTCGCGGCCGCACATTTACAAACAAGAAGCCGCCGCCGATGCGTGGCAAAAAACGTTGGCGTGGTTTAGAAACCATCTCACATAAACTCTGCCGCTTGAAAGACACGATTGATGACCGAACAACAAGCCTCGAATGATTACGCTCGCGCACGGGCGTTGACGCTGTGTGCGAAATATCTTAGCGCTGATCTCAAACCGATCGCGCTGGAGGTGGCCCGCCGGTTGAGCGATGACGGTGCGCGGCTGCGCGCCCTGAGCGGGCTGGCGATGGTCTTGCCGGCCGAACAACGCGCAGAGTTGGTGCGTGAGGCCATCGGCATCGCGCAAAACATCGCCAGTCCGTGGTTGAAAGTGCGGGCGTATGCCTCACTGATCGCGCGCGCACGGCCCTCTGAACGCGAGACCTTCTTGCTTGAAGCGCTTGAAGCCACCCGTCAGATCGAGAATGAATGGCAGCGTGGTCGCGCCATCGGGATGTTGGGCGGCAACTTGCCTGCAACCTTGATCGAATCCGCGTTTAAGATCGTGCAGACGCTCGAAGCGGAATCGGTACGAGTATTGGCGTTGAGCAATCTGGCCGCGCATTTGCCGCCCGAAGTCAACGCCGGTTTGCTGCAAGCCGCCCCCGTGGTTGTCGATGAATGGCTGCGCGCCTCGCTGATCAATAGGCTGATCGAGCACGTGCCCGATGCCGGTGACGCCGTCAACTTCGCGCGCACGATTGGTGATCCGGCGGCCCGCTCGGCCGCCTTGAGCGGCATCGCGCAGCATGTTATGGCTGAGCCACAGGCTGAACTGCTGAATGAAGCATTGGCCGCTGTTCGCACGATCGAGGATGACAGCGGTCGCGCGGAGGCGTTGATTCCGTTGTTGTATTTGCTGCCCGATGAAACGCGTATCGAAGTGCTGGACGAAGCTTTATCGGCGGCGCGGAATGTGCCGCTGAACGATCTGCGCGCGGAGTTGTTGCAGGATTTGCTGGAGTTTGTCGTCGATGATCAAGCGGCCACGGTGTTGGCCGAAGTCCTGTCAGCCACGCGCAGCATCGAAGACCAGGACTCACGGGCGGAAGCGTTGAGCGCGTTGGTCAATCGGGCGGCCGACGACCAGCGTGATTCAATCGTGCGTGAGGTCATCGCGCTGATGCAGTAACCTTACATCAAAAAGAAAAAGCCCCTTCGAGTTGAAGGGGCTTTTTTGCTTGCAACAGAACTACTTGACTTCCACACCCGCGCCGGCGGTTTCGAGCTTGGCTTTGGCATCGGCAGCGGCGTCCTTGCTGACGGCGCTCAACACGGTCTGCGGCGCGCCATCGACCAGGTCCTTGGCTTCTTTCAGGCCCAGGCTGGGGACGAGCTGGCGGACGACCTTGATGACTTCGATCTTCTTCGCACCGGCGTCCTTGAGGACGACGTCGAATTCGGTCTTCTCTTCAACCACGGCGGCCGGGGCAGCAGCGCCACCCGTCGGCATGGCACCCATCATCACGGGCGCGGCGGCGCTAACGCCCCACTTCTCTTGCAGCAACTTCGACAGTTCGGCGGCTTCCATTAGTGTGAGTTGATCGAGTTCCTCGATCAACTTCTGCAGCTTCTCAGACATTGAAAAATCCTCCATCAGGATAGTAGTTGAATTTTGGGTAACAGACTCGGACTTGCGTCCGTCTTAAACAGACTAGGCCGCGGCCGGGGTCTGTTCCGATCGCGCTTTCAACACCTGCACGAGTTCGCGCATCGGCGCATTGAGCACGTTGACCAACTGGGTCATCGGGCCTTGGATCGTCGCCACGAGGCCGCCCAACAACACCGGGCGCGGCGGCAGGTCGGCTAGCGCTTTCACACCGGGCACATCGATGACACGGTTGCCCAGCAGGCCGCCCTTCAAGACGAAGTTCGGCACATCCCCCGCAAAGTTGGTGCAGGCTTTGGCAACGGCGGCGGGATCGGTAAAACCGAAACTCATGATGACCGAACCGGTCAACAGGTCTTCCGGCACCGGCAACCCCGCTTGCTGCAACGCCTTGATCGCAAGGGTGTTCTTGACCACATGCAACTCGCCTTGCACTTCGTGGATCTTGGAGCGCAAGCGATACAGGTCCTTGGTTGACACGCCTTGGTAACCGGCGATAACCACGGCCTGGCTGTGCTTGAACCACTCGGCATATTGGGCGATTAATTCACCACGACGCTCTTTACTGACTGGCACTTGATTCACCTCCTTTCGTCTATGCTGTCGGCAGTAACTGCCCGGACAACAAAAAGTCTTTGCCGCATGACAGAGGCAAAGACTTTAGACGATTAAGAAGTCCGTCGAGTTTGGGACTCGACGCCACTTGCATCATCTGCTGACTTTCGCCTCGGCAGGTCAGGATTAAGCTGATCGCTCAGCGCCTGCGGTCACGGGCTGCGGCATATTCAATTTGAAGCGCGGGCCTGACAGTGCTTGATCTCAAGCCCGCGCGAATTGAGCGAACTAAGCGGCGGCTTCCATCGACTGCGCCATGTTCGGGTCGACCTTGACGCCGGGGCCCATGGTGGCGGCCAATGAAATCTTGCGGATGTACGTGCCCTTGGCAGCGGACGGCTTAGCCTTCTTGATGGCGTCCATCAACGAGGCGAAGTTGGCGCGCAAGTCATGTTCGCTGAAGCTGGTCTTGCCGATGGGAACGTGCACGCCCGCGGTCTTGTCGACGCGGAACTCAACACGGCCTGCTTTGGCCTCTTTGATCATACGCGGCAGATCGTCCGCATTTTGCGTGATGTTGCCCGCTTTGGGGCTGGGCATCAAGCCGCGCGGACCGAGTACCTTGCCCAACCGACCGGCCTTGCCCATCATATCGGCCATGGCGATCGTCACA
>JAGOBP010000669.1 GCA_017999195.1 Thermoflexales bacterium | reverse complement strand
GTGCCGGGAGTGCTGGTTGGTTCGTTGGGTGCCCCGTTTGGTTTCGCTTCGGTCATCCTATGGTTTTTCTCCAGTTACATAACACGCAAGGTCGTTGCGCTGAACGATTCTATCATCGGGAAATCGGGGCTCACGGCAACTTCGGCGCGCCGTTCATGCCTGACTTGGCGGCGGCACACGCGCGCGGATCGCAGACAACCGCGCAACCATGCCGGGTGCATCCAGGTCGAACGCAGTGGCAAGCGGCCGGGCATCACGCACCATGTCCGCAAGACGATCCAGATCGACAAGGCCGGCCCGCGCGAGGAACTCGATGTCCTGTAGATCGGCCTCAAGCCCGCGGTCGAGCTTGGAAAGGGCGATCTCGACATCGATGCCCATTTCTGCCGCGAGCGTATCGATGACTTGCGCCAGATCGTCAGGCTTGGCCGCCTGGTCCGACCCAACATAGTCCAAGTCCTGCGTGAAGCGAGCGCTCCCGAGTAGACAGAGAGCGCCGCCACTCAGCAGGTACAGATCGGTCGGCGCGCCAACGCGTTCGCCAAGCGCTGCGAGAAATCGCCGGATGTCGGTTGAGGTCAGGCGCGCTGCCAAACGAGTTCCTGGGACAGCCGCCGGATAACGTGCTCCGCGGCATGCTGATAGGTCCCGAGCCAATTCACACCGGCAGGGTCTGTGCTTGATTGACGCGCCGCGAGTTGGCGCAGCGCGGCGATGGGCGTATCGGCGTCGATGCCGAGCGCTTCCTCGAACAGATGCGGCAGGACGAACCACGTCGGACACAGCCCGCGCAGCGTCGTGTCGTGCAAGCGCTGAAGCCACGTGGCGGCGGTGTAAAAAAAGACGAGGGTGTCCTTTGCGCGTGGATCAACGCGCGCCATAGCCTGCTCGACGGCAGCGCCGGCGGC
Source organism: Thermoflexales bacterium (assembly GCA_017999195.1). GTDB lineage: Bacteria > Chloroflexota > Anaerolineae > Fen-1058 > Fen-1058 > JAGOBP01. The sequence continues at coordinate 1,649 of JAGOBP010000669.1, read as the reverse complement.
TGGGCGGGCGAGCAGGAGGGCGATCACGGCAGAACGCACGCGCGCGTCGCCGCTGGACGCCAGGCCGGCGAGAAGCGCGCCGTCATCAAGATCGAGCGCGGATAAGTCGCCTCCGCTGAGGAATGGAATGCCGCGCCTGAGGAGATTCTCGACCAGGATGTCGTCCGAAGTCATTGAGCCAGCCTTACCATAAGTCACGGCGGGAGTGTACACCTGTCCAGCACATTGGGAGACGCGCCGCGCGGGCACCGTATCACCGTAGTCTGCCGCCCAACCCGTTACAAGCGCGTCTTCAGTGCAAACCCCGGTCATTGCGACGATCCGGCGGGGTCCTCCTCAGCTAAAGCCTCCGGTTGCGCAGAATAAATCGAGTCGTGGCGTGCTACCGACCACTTGAGCCGATCCTTGTACTGATCCTTCAGCGGGCGAAGCACATCGAGCACCTCAGGAAACATGATGTCAAACTCAAGCGCTAGCACTCCCGCGTGCGCCTTCATCTCATGGGTGATCATGCTTCCGATACGATCGGCGACATAGCGACGACCAGGATACAGATAGCCGCGCCAGCCCAATTCAATGACTTTGAGTCTTGTGTCGTCAACAAGAACCAAAGTTGTGGCTTCAATCTGATCAAAGTACGCTTGAAGTTGCTTGTCTGGCCCGTCCACATCGCTCGCCTCGCCACCGGAAGATCGAAGGAAGTGCGGCCCGCGACAATTGACCTTGTGGCCATGTGACGCAAAGTACTCGACGACCCGTTGGCGGATTTCCCGCGCCACCGATGGTGCCGAAACAAACAGGCTTGGGCCGAGTGTGACCTTCAGGCCCCCATCGCTCAAGGGCGTCACGGTCGCACCTGGAATTTCTGAGAGCAGCGACGCGCCATACCAGTCAACATATGCCGGGCCAAACAGGGTCACCCATCCGATTTTCGTCAGAGAGGGTTTCCTCGTCTTGAGCATTTTGTCGGTGTCCCAATAACTAAGTGATGTATCGATTGCGCCAAACTCCGGCTGGAGAAGATCGTAGAGCGCAACACAGCACGCATCAAGCGCTTCTGCGACGCGATTGGCCGCGGCAACAAACTTGGTCGGCGCGGAGAGATACTGCGAAGACCACACAAGCAGGCCTCCCGTGGCAAATCGAGGCGCACCGCGGGTTACTATCCGGCCGAAGGTCGTTGTAGCCATGAGATCTGATACACCGCGAATGAGTGGTCCACTTGTAGCAGACTGCCGGCCGTACCGCTCTGACTCCCACGACTTCGCCGCGGCCATCGAAGCGAATTCACCCGCAGCTACGACCCTCTCGTCCTTGCCGTAGAATGCCGCCCCTGCATCACTGACGATCCGCAACGCATGGCCAAAAACATCAGGGCCAGACCGGCGACACTCCCAGAACTGCAGATCGATACGCTCATCCTTCATGGCAGTTGATTCCCAGGGACCGAAATCCACTATGAGTTGATCGCCGTCACCAAGGCCTGGTTCGGCGAGCTTCGTTCGCAGCGCATCAACCTCGGCGGGGAAGATTGAGTTGGTCTTCGTCTTGCCAAACTCCAGGTGCCGCGCTCTCGCCGACCCGACCTACCCATGCCGCTGCAAGAAGCGGTGCATCCGTTCGAGCGCGGTCTCGATCTTCTCGTACGA
>JAGOBP010000668.1 GCA_017999195.1 Thermoflexales bacterium | reverse complement strand
ATCGGATCACGCTGCGCGACATCGATGCCTTCATCGAGCACAGCCAGCAACAGGGTCACAGTATCGCCACCGTCAATCGCCGTCTGGCGGCCCTGCGCTCGTTCTATCACTTTCTAAGCATCGAGCGTGATGACGCGCCGCCGAATCCCGTCCTCCCTAAGCGGCACTTCATCCGGCAGGGCCGCCGCTTGCCGCGTGACGCGCAGGATGCTGAAATCGAGAAACTGTTTGCCGTCATCACCTCCAAACGGGATCGCGCGATGTTCCTGCTGATGCTGCGCTGCGGTCTGCGCGTCGGCGAGGTCCGCGATCTCTCGTTGAATGATCTGTACTTGCAGCCGAACGGCGGCAGCCTGCCGCGAGTGTGGGTCCACGGCAAAGGCGGCTCACAGCGCGTCGTCTATCTGTCGGCCCAACCCTTGACGGCGTTAAAAGCGTGGCTGGTGACGCGCCCGACCGTCAAAGATCAGGCCGTGTTTTTGAACCGTTTCGGCGAGCGCTTCACCGTCACGGGCATTCAATGGTGCTTGGCCGAATACTGTCATGCGGCGGGCGTGTGGATCACGTGCCATCAATTTCGCCACACCTTCGGGCGGCATTTGGCCGAAGCACGCGTGCCGGTGACGACGATTCAACGCCTGCTGGGCCACGTGCGCTTGCGCACGACCGAGGTGTATCTCCACATTTCCGATCAGCAGGTGCAGGCTGATTACGAAGCGGCGATGGTCGCGTTCACCGACCGATTGAGTGTGAACGGCGGTGCGGCATGACGCGCAGTCAGGGCAAACTCCCGTATCAGACCAAGAACACTCGCCCGCTGCACCCTGACCTCACACCCATCGGCGAATGGCCCATACCGAATCGGGGTTTCTACGTGGCTTTTCAACAGTGGTTGCGCCAAACCGGCTCCAGTGAGTTCACGATCAATCTCTATCGGGTGGTCGCGCGCCTGGCTTTGGGGCTGCTCAACAAGCCCTATTGGACGATTGATCCAGACGCCGATTTTGAACGGGTACAAGCCTTCATCGTGGCGCGGGCGCTCAGCCCGCAGACCCGTGCCGATTACCACAAAGGATTGCTCAAGTTCGAGCAGTATTGGCGCTATCGGTGCCGCCGACCGCGCGCCGAGAAAGCCCTCAATTGGTCGACCTTTATCGGCGCGTTGCCGGATGACATGGCGCGTGATATTCAGGCCTATCTCATCCATCGCCGCCGGGCGTGGCTGCCGGAGCAGCAACGGCGGGCCAGTCTGGATCTGGTCAGTCAGGTGACGCGGCCCTTGCGCTGGTTGGCCGCGCAGCATCGCTTAGACAGTTGGGAAGCGGTGACTCCCAAGGCTTGGGATGACTATGTTGACGTCCGATTGGCGGCGGGTCTCAAGCCGGTTTCGCTGAATGGTGAATTGCGCGCCGTGCAACCGCTGCTGATCTTCCTGGCAGAACAGGGCCGCCCCATCTGTCAGCGGATGTTGCGCGTGGAGATGCTGGATGAAGCGACCCGGCTGCCGCGTGACGCGCCACTGGACCAACTCCGTCAGTTGTTAAAGTGCGTTGAAGAAAACGCGCAGACCACACATCGCGGAGTGCGCCGCACGGCGCTTATGGACCGCGCCTGGATTCTGCTGATGCTACATTCCGGCTTACGGGCTGGTGAAGTGCGCCGCTTGCGCTTGGGCGACATCGATTGGGAGCGCCGCCAGGTTCGCATCGAGCAATCCAAAGGTTTGAAGGATCGCCTCGTGTGTCTGAGTGCGGCGACGCTGGAAGCCCTCAAAGCCTACCTCGCGGTGCGCGGCCCAGCCGAGACGCTTCCCGACTACGTCTTTATTTACCGCCATGGCCCCTTGAGTGTCACCTATTGCGGGCAGCGTTTGCTCAAATATTACGGCAAACGCAGCGGTTTTCACATCACGCCGCATCAACTCCGGCATTCGTGCGCAACGTTGTTGCTCAACGCGGGTGCGCCGATTTTGACCGTGCAGACCATCCTCGGCCATCAGCATATCGACACGACGCTGGGCTATGCGCGCCTGTACGATGGCACGGTGGCCGCCGATTACTATCGCACGATGGCGCAAGTCGAGCGGCAGATGGCCTTGCCGGAAGATGCACACGCCGAGCCGCCGAGCAGCGGCCAACTGCTGGCGCTGGTTGATTCATTGCGTAGCGGCACACTCAATGAATCGCAGCGGGAAACGGTGCGAGCGCTGCGGGCCGGAATCACGGCCCTGGCCGAACGCGGGTCAGCGCCGCTTGACTCCGACCGGCCGATCGCGTAAACTGACCTTACCCCAAAGAGGCGGAAGGATGCAACTCTGACCAGTTGCGTTCTTCCGTTTTCTGTTTCTTGTTTTGTGCCACACGGTAAGAATGCATTGAGCAAAACTATCATACCGTGGGTCAGCCCGCCCTTGGTTGCCGCCAAGCGGCATCAGGGCGGGCTGACCCAATGGCAAGTTTAGCGGTGGACAATGCCCTCTGTATCATCCACCGAACGCGTTCAGGGGACAAAATAATATTAACAAGGAGTTGTAATTGGACGTACCTTGATCGGGCCGAAGCC
>JAGOBP010000667.1 GCA_017999195.1 Thermoflexales bacterium | reverse complement strand
GGTGTAGCGAAAGCGCGACTCGCGCGCCGGGATGGTGACCGGATGCAAGTGATGGAAAAAGGACGACTGCTTCATGACCGCCGTCCTTGCCGCACTAGGCCGATCACGAGCACGCCCAGCAAGCCAACCACCGCCAACGTCAACGGGCGCTCTTCATCCTTCGTGGGGGCCACCGTGCCCAATCGGAACGTGGCAACATTATCGGCCGTCAGCGTCACATCGCGCGGCAGCACGCCCTGTTTCCACAGCAAATAGGCGGTCACTTGCCACTCTTCTTCGGCATTGATGAAATCCGGGTTGTACCACGGCATCGAGGTCTGGATGATGTGATACAGTTCCGCGCCGGTCTTGTAGCGTTGCAGCGTCCCCGGCCCTAAGACCGCAGGCACACTATGCGGCAACGAGAACCCATCGGGCGGATGGTTGGCCGCGTGGCATTTGGATTGCCAGCAGTTCTTTTCCTCCGGCCCAAAGACCTCGCGCCACTCATCGGTGAGGCCCTGCCCCCGGTCGCCGTGACACGGAATGCACACCAGCCAGTAGTACACCGCGCCCTTGTCGATTTGCGACGGCGGGTTAGACATCGCCACCGGTCGATCGAGGCGGTTCCACGTCAAGGTCAGGATCAGATCGGGCACGGCAGTCAAATCGGGGGTGGCAACCATGGCGGGTGTACCGCGCCCGATCGATGTCGCGGCCGGCGTCGGCTCTACGCCTTCACCCGCGCGGGCGCGATTCAACGGTGTACTGCCCTGAAAAATCGTCAACGCGATGATGGAAGCAGCGGCGATAATTACAATGGGGAAAAATCTCATACGTGTCCGAAGTCAATCGAGGTTGAGTGAAACCAGCGGCTAGTTTACACCCGATTGACCATTTCCGAAAGGAAATACTACGCAGCCAACCACGAGGTTCAATCGTCTACCGCGCGCAGCCAAACCGTAAACGCGGCGCCCTGCCCCGGTTCACTCTCCACCGTAATGCGTCCGCCCAGGCGCTCCACGATTTCCCTGGAAATAGCCAGCCCCAAGCCCGTGCCGGGCGCGCTGGCCCGGCGGCCAACCTCGCCCCGATAAAAACGTTCGAACAAGCGGGGCAGGTCTTTCGCCGCAATCCCGGGGCCGGTATCGCGCACCGTAAACGTCACCCACTCATCCACGGCCGCCGCACTCAAGACAATCCGGCCGCCGCCGGGCGTATAGTTGATGGCATTCGTCACCAGATTTGTCACCACTTCCGTCAGGCGCTCGGGGTCAACCAGCGTCAAGGGCAGATCGGGCGTCGTTTCATAGTCCAGCATCAAGCCGCGCTCAATCGCTAGGTTCACCCGATCGGCCACCAGTTGCGGCAGCAGATGATCCAGATGAATCGGCACCGGCTCGATCCGCGTGACGCCCAGATCAAGCCGCGACAGATCCAGCAAATCCTCGATCATCTTCTCCAACCGGCCCTGCTCGCGGCGCAGCGTCTGCATATACTCGCCGTGTTTTTCCGGCCGGCCGCGCTCCAGCAGGCTTAAATACAACTTGATATTGGCCAGCGGCGTACGCAACTCGTGATTCACGTTGGAGACAAATTGATCCTTGGCACGATCGAGTTCGCGCAGCCGCAAATTGGCCTCGCTCAATTCCCGCGTCCGATCGGCCACCCGCTGCTCCAACGTTTCGACCAGGCCCACGCGATACAGCGCATTCGCGGCCATCTCTGTCATGCCCACCAGCAGCCGCAACTCGCTGTCCAGAAGATCGCTCTTGCGCCCGATCCACAACGCACCGATCACGGCCTCTTGCGTTGATAACGGCGAGCAAGCGGCCGCCCGGATGCCGTTCAACTCATCGGGCAGCGCAAACAACGGATCGGCTTGCACATCGTTGTGCAGATAGGGCCGGCCTGTTGTCATGACCTGCCCCGTGACACTATGTTCGAAAGGCACGCGCCGACCGGTCCACTCCTCCCATGCGCCGCGCGCCATCACCACCACACATTCGCCACTGGTCGGATGCCGCAGCACCAGCGCCGTCCCGTCAACGCGCAACAGCCGCATCACCTGATTCACGATGGTCGGCAACAGATCGCCGCGCGTTGGCGCGGCCCGCAGCGACGCCGCCACACTCAGCAACGCCTCCAACTCGCGCTCGCGCTGCTTGCGCTGAGTGATGTCGCGCCCCACCCCCAACAGCCCCGTCGGCGCACCGTGCTCGTCACGAATCAGCGTAAAAGTTGCCTCGCTCCAAAAGGTCGAGCCGTCCTTTTTGTAGAACTCCAATTCCAGGGTGCGCGACGGTGTTTGCGTCGCATCGGCCAGCCGCTCCGGCGTCAATGCCTCTGCCAGCACGGGCAAAGCCGCCGTCAGCGAGGCCGGTGTCACATGCTGATCAAACGGCATCGCCTGCAATTCTTCCAGCGTAAAGCCGCGCTTCGCCGTTACCGACGGACTGATGAAGGTGATCTTCAGGCTCATGTCCATCAGCCACACCGTGTCGCTGACGTTCTCCGTAATCAAGCGATACCGCTCGTCGCTCAAGCGCAGCGCAACCTCGGCGGCCCGATAGGCCGTAATGTCCTCGAC
>JAGOBP010000111.1 GCA_017999195.1 Thermoflexales bacterium | reverse complement strand
ATCTGGGACAACAGATCAAACTGAGCCTGGCCGAAATTCCCGGCGCGATCGACGGTATTGGCAGCGGCCTGTTGCGCGCGCGCCAGTTGATCAGTCCCGCCGATAGGCAGACGATGTCCAACCTTAACGAACCCATTCTGGAATTCCCCAACTCCCGATCGGCGGTGCAGCCGACCGTGGATCCCGTAAGCGGCGCGCAGGCGTCGATCACCTTGAGCGATCCGCCGCTGCGCGTGTGTCTACTTAGCAGCACCTATCCACCCAATCAATATGACGGCGTGGGGCGGCTGACCAACCTCATGGCGCGCGGCCTGTTTGAATTGGGCCACACCGTGCACGTCATCACCGGCGGCGAAACTGAGCGCGTGGCGTTTTACGACGGCGCGTACGTGCACTACATGCCGTATCAACTTGATCGGTATCCTGAATACAAGCGCTATCCCAATCTCTTTCACACGCTCAATCGCAATCACGCGGTCTATGAACTGGTTAAACGTCTGAAGTTAAACGACGACATCCAGATCGTCGATTCGCCTCTATGGTTGTATGAAGGACTGGTCACCGCGCTGAGCGGTATCACGCCGGTCGTGGTGCGACTGGTCACCGCGCACCGCCAGGTCGCCACGCTGCACCATGAACACGCGTTGGACAATCACCTGGTGGGCGAGATGGAAAAGACGCTGATCGATCGCGCCGCGCACGTCTTGCCCAACACGCAAGCCACATTGAACGCCGTGCAACAAGTCTACGGGCTGAATCTGTCGCCCGATCGGTACTCGATCGTCCCGTATGGCCTGGTGCCCGCGCCCGATGACGCCGTGCGCCCCTTTGATCTGTCGCGCCGCGCCGACGAACTCACCGTGTTGTTTGTGGGCCGGTTGGAAAAGCGCAAGGGCATTCAAGATTTATTTGAGGCCATTCCGCAGGTGTTGAAGCAAGTGCCCCAAGCGCGCTTTGTGATCGCAGGCAGCGACAACAGTTACTGGGACGGTTTCCTCAAGCGCACGGGCATGGATTACGCCACGTACTTTAAGCAGCAGTACGCGGCCGCCGCCGCGCGCGTCACCTTCATGGGCAGCGTCAGTGATGAAGACTTGCAAAAACTGTACGCGGCCTGCGATCTGTTTGTCGCGCCCTCGCTGTATGAATCGTTTGGCCTGATCTATCTGGAAGCCATGAACTATGCCAAGCCCGTCATCGGCTGTCGTGCCGGCGGCATCCCGGAAGTGATCGATCACAATTCGACCGGCCTGGTCGTCGAGCCTGAAGCGCCGCCACAATTGGCCGCAGCCATCGTGTCCTTGTTAAAATCGCCCGAAAAATTGCGCGATTTTGGCCTGGCCGGCCGCCAGCAGATCATGCAGCGCTTCCACTACTTGACCATGGCGCGCAATTTCGAGCGCGCCTACCGCATCGCCATTCGCGCCAAGGAGTCCGCATGAAGCCCGCCGTCACCACCGACGACATTCTCCGCAGCATTGAGTTTGAACTGGCGCAGGGCGCCATCAGCCGCACCGAGTTGGGCGACGGCCTGAACGCCGTGCGGCAATTTCAGAACAAGGCGCGCACGGCCACGTTTGAATCGGACAAGACCTTTGCCGATGTGCGCGCGCTGATCACGCAACAATATCAGATCAACGACATGCATTTGACGTTGCTGCAAGAACTGGCCGCGGCCGTGCAAGCCGTGCAGTTGGATGTGCGCCGCGTGGGCCAGCTGCCCCCACGCGAAGTTCACGTGACAGCGTCCGCGCCCGACACAAGCACCGCAGGCAGTGCCGCCGGCAACGCCACCCCCAGCGCGCCGCCGCCCCAATTCGACGGATTCGCCGGTGACTTCACGCCCGCCTGGCCCAGCGACGCGATCGATCAGGCCATGCGACCGGACACACTGAAACTCAAGATCGATGTGCGGCCCTCGACCCTCCCCATTTTGGGCGGCATCCTGCGCCGCGTGCGCGCGGCCTTCCACAACCTGACCCTGTTTTACTTGCAACAGATCGGGCAAAAGCAGACGGGCGTCAATCAAGTTTACGGCGAACGCCTGCTGCAACTCTCGGCCCTGGTGCTGCAGCAACAACAGCAGATCGAAGCGTTGCGCGCTCAAATCGCGGCACTCGCGCCGCTTGCCGGGCAGTCGCAAGATTCGTAAACGATGAAGATTGGCATTTATGATCGCTGGTTGACGGCTCTGGGTGGCGGCGAACGCATGGCGCTGGCGCTGGGGCAATGTCTGGCCGCCGATCACACCGTCGAGGTCATCGCCCATCACCCCGTGGATCTGGACTTCGCGGCGGCCAAGCTCAACCTAGATCTGCGCCGCGTGCAATTGCGCTGTGTGCCCGAACTGCCCCACGATGAAGATTATGCGCCGCTGACGGCCGACTACGATCTCTTCATCGCCGCCTCGCAAACGACTTTTATTCCCGCTCGTTCCCGGCATGCATGGCTGCTGGCGTTCTTTCCGTACCCGATTGAACTCTCCGCGCCCGCCCGGTTGCGTCGTCGCCTGGGCTTGTGGCTGCGCCGTCAACTTTTGTTGCCCGTTTACGCCAGTGGCTTTTACGGCGCGGAAGCCAGTGACGGACATTTGATCCGCTGGACGGATGGGCACGGCGTGCTGCGCCTGCCCATCAACACCGGAACGATCAAAGTACAGTTCTCGATCACAGCCCATTCGTCCACCACAGTCTACGTCAACGGCCAACTCCATCACACGATCGAACCCGCACCCGATCGCGGCTTCGTCCCGATCTCGCTGGATGTGCCCGCGCACGCACCCGCCGCCACCCTCGAACTGATCAGCGCGGGGCACGATCAACCGATCGGGACGCGCCATGTCCGATCGGTGGGCGCGGCGCTGCGTGATGTTGAAATCGATCACTGGCGTTATCGGCTGTATCAACGCTTATTTGAACAGCGCTTCAAGCATTGGGGCTTGCGCTTGCTCAACATCCCATCCACCCAGGGCGCGGCCGCCCTCCGCACGTATGCCACCATCATCGGCATTTCACGCTTCACACAAACGTGGATTCAGCGCTACTGGTCGCGCGACAGCGAACTGCTGTTTCCACCCGTGGAAGTGGACGCGCTCAAGCCGGGCAACAAACGCAATCTCATTCTCACCGTCGGCCGTATTTTTGCGGGCGGCCACAATAAGAAGCACCTGCCTATGATCGCCACGTTCAAGCAATTGGTGGACGGCGGCCTGCGAGACTGGGAATTCCACATCGCGGGCAGCGTAGGCGATGCGCCCGTCGATCGCGATTACTGCGCGCAGGTGCAGCAGGCCGCGCGCGGCTATCCGATTATCCTGCACGTTAACATAGCCGCCGCAGAATTGCAGCAGTTGTACGGCGCGGCCAAAATCTACTGGCACGCCAGCGGCTACGGCGAAGACGAACAGCGCGACCCGATCAAATTTGAACATTTCGGCATCACCACCGTGGAAGCGATGGTGGCGGGCGCGGTGCCCGTGGTGATTGGCAAGGCCGGTCAACTGGAGGTGGTTGAGAACGATGTGAGCGGCCTGCATTGGCAGACGCTTGATGAGTTGGCCGAGCACACCCAGCGCCTCATGGCCGATGAAACACTGTGGTCACGCTTGAGCGGCAACGCCATCGAGCGCAGCCGCCTGTTCAGCCACGCGGCCTTTGACAAACGCGTGCACGAATTAGTGGACAGCCTGCGATGATGGATCAGCCTACGGTCGCGGTGATCGTCGTCAACTGGAACGGGCGCGCTTACCTGGAAAAGTGCCTGGCCGCGCTGCGCGTCCAGACCTATCGGTGGTTTGAGGTCGTCGTCGTGGATAACGCGTCGACGGATGATTCCGTGGCTTTTGTGCAGGCTGCTTTTCCTGAAGTCACCGTGATCCAACTGGATCGTAATGTGGGTTTTGCCGCGGGTAACAATATCGGCATCCGCGCCACGCGCAGCGACTACGTGGCGCTGATCAACACCGATGCCTACGCCGAACCAGAGTGGCTGGCCAGATCCATTGAAGTGGCCGAGCAACGCCCGGAGGCCGGAGCAATCGCCGCAAAGTTATTGTTCGCGCACGATCCGACGATCGTCAACGCGTGCGGGCTGGCGCTGGACTGGGCGGGCTTTTGCTGGGAGTGGCGCGGCGGCCAACTCGATCAACCGGCCGACACGACCGTGGAAGAAATCTTCGGGCCGAGTGGCGCCGCCGCGCTCTATCGCCGCCAACTGCTGGACGAAATCGGTCTGTTCGACGAAGACTTCTTCATGTACGCCGAGGATGCCGACTTGAACTGGCGTGCCCAACGCGCCGGTTGGAAATGCCTGCACGTGCCGGCGGCGCGGGTGCGGCATGTGGCTTCGGCCAGCGCGATCGAAGGCTCGCGCTTCAAAACCTATCACCTGAGCCGCAACAAAATCTGGCTGTTGATCAAGAACGTGCCGGGCGGGCGCTATGCCTGGTGGTGGCTAATCTTGATCGGTTATGATCTGCTGGCGGTGCTGTGGGGACTGATCGCGCGGCGCGACACCGCCGCCGTGGCCGGTCGCTGGGCGGCACTGCGCGGCCTGCGGTCGATGTGGCGTAAGCGCTCACAGTCGCCCACCCGCACTACCGATTATTTGAAACTTCTCAAGCCGCTACAAGCGCCGTGGCAAATTTCGGCGCGCTTTCGCTATCGGGCCAAGCCGTAATGCGCATCCTGCACCTTGTCCATCAATATCCCCCCGACGTCATCGGCGGCGTCGAACTCTACACGCAAACGCTGGCGCAGCACCTGGCGGCGCGCCGGCACGACGTGTCGATTTTTGTGCCCTCACAGGCGGTGTCGCTGGACCATCCGGTTACGGCTGCGGACGATAACGTACGGGTCGTCCGCGTCCCGATTGGCCCGCGCGGCCCGCAAGCGATCTTTCTGAGCACATTCGCGCAGCGCGCCATCAGCCAGGCCTGGCGCGCTGTGCTGGCGCAGGTGAAGCCGGAGATCGTGCACGTCCAGCACCTGATGGGCCTGCCGGCTGAACTCGTCGAACTGCTAGGCCGGTTGGGAATTCCGTTTGTCGTCACGCTGCACGATTATTACTACATTTGCGCCAATGCACTACTGCTGACCAACACCCGGCAAACTATCTGCGCCGGTCCGCGCGGATACGTCAATTGCGGGCAGTGCGCGCTGGCACGGGCGGGCCTGGGCCGCGTAAAGTTCCTGGCGCCGTTAGTCGCGCCGGCGATGGCGGCGCGCAATCTCTCTTTGAGACCCAGCCTGGCCCGCGCCGCCCGGTTGATTGCCCCCAGCGCTTTTGTGCAGCAGTATTACTGCGGCCATTTCGGCTGGCCGGCTGATCGCGTGAAGGTCATTGCCCCCGGCCTGGATGTCCCGCCCAGACTGCCGACGCGCACCCGGTCGTCGGCGGACGCGCCGCTCCAAGTCACGTTCATTGGCGGCCTCGCCTACCAGAAAGGGCCGCACGTGTTGATCGATGCGGTGAACCAGCTGCCCGCGCACAGCGTGCAGCTGGCGGTGTATGGCGATCTGGCGGCTTTTCCAGCGTATGCAACTGAACTGCGCCAGCGCGCCCGATTGGCCAACATCACCTTCCACGGGCGCATCCCGCACGATCAGGTCTGGCGCGTGCTGGCCGATACCGATGTGCTGGTCGTGCCATCGTTGTCTTATGAATCATCGTCGCTCATCAGCCAGGAGGCGCTGGCGGCGCGCGTGCCCGTCCTCGCGTCCGACCTGGGCGCACTGCGCGAAACAGCCTTGAAGGGCGGCGGCCTGGTCTTTCCAGCGGGTGATGTGGGCGCGCTGCGGTCACTGTTGCAGACATTGATCGACGAGCCAGCTCAACTCGATCGGTTGCGGGCGAACCTTACAGCGCCGCGCGCCATCGCTGATCACGTGTCCGAGATCGAGGCGCTCTATCGTGAGGTCGTGTCATCATGAAAATCGCCCTGGTGGAGATGGGCAGCCGAAGCGATCTGACCATGAGCCTGTCACAAAGCAGGCGCAACCGGTGTGTTACAATTGGCCGTTGGTTTACGCGGCTAAAGCAACTCAACGGTATCGGTGAATGACAGGCAAGATGAACAACGACGAGCAGTTTTTGCGCGAGGCGGTCTTCGCGCAGGTGCGCCGGTTTTATGCTGAAACGCAGGCACCAAAAACATTTGTGGCCGGTGAAACCCCCGTGCCCGTGTCTGGCCGCGTCTTTGATGTTGAAGATTTGACATCACTGGTGGACGCCGCGCTGGATTTCTGGTTGACAGCCGGGCGTTTTGCCCGCGAATTCGAGCAGAATTTTGCGCGCACGGTGGGCGTGCGGCATGCCATTCTAGTGAACTCTGGCTCGTCGGCCAACCTGCTGGCGCTGGCGGCCTTGACCTCGCACACCCTGGGTGAACGACAATTGAAGCCCGGCGACGAGATCATCACCACGGCCACCAGTTTCCCCACCACGGTTAATCCGATTCTGCAACACAACCTGATTCCGGTTTTTTTGGATGTAGAGCCGCTGGAATACGGCACCGGCAATCTGGATACCCGCCAATTAGAAGCGGCCCTGTCGCCGCGTACACGCGGAATTATGGTCGCGCATACGCTGGGCAATCCGTTTAACCTATCGGCCGTGATGGCCTTTGCGCAACAGCACAATCTGTTTGTGATCGAAGACGCCTGCGATGCGCTGGGCGCGCAGTATGCGGGTCAAAATGTGGGCACATTTGGCGATCTGGCGACGGCCAGTTTTTATCCCGCGCACCACATCACGATGGGCGAAGGCGGCGCAGTGCTGACCAATCGGCCCGGCCTCAAGAAAACGCTGGAGTCGTTTCGGGACTGGGGGCGCGACTGCTGGTGCGAGCCGGGCGAAGCCAACACCTGTGGCACGCGCTTTGACTGGCAGTTGGGCGAATTGCCGCACGGCTACGATCACAAATACATCTATTCGCATATCGGCTACAACCTCAAAGCCACCGACCTGCAAGCCGCCATCGGCGTGGCACAATTGCGAAAATTGCCGCAATTTATCGAGCTTCGCCACCGTAACTTTCAGTGGCTCTATGAAGGACTGCTGCGCTGGGAAGATCACCTGATCCTGCCACAAGCCACCCCGAACTCAACGCCCAGCTGGTTTGGCTTCTTGCTGGCTGTGCGTGACAGCGCGCCCTTTACGCGACAGCAGCTCATTCAATTTCTGGAAGAGCACAAGATCGCGACGCGACTGTTATTCGGCGGCAACCTGCTGCGGCAGCCCGCCTACCTGAATGTTCCGCGGCGCGTGCCGGGGCCGTTAACGCAAGCCGATCGGGTGATGAACAATTCATTTTGGATTGGCGTATATCCCGGTATTACGGCTGACATGATCGCGTATGTGATCGACATCTTTGCGCGCTGGATGGAGCGGTGGACATGATCAACGGCGTGATGCTGATTCCCTTAAAACAAATTCCCGACGAGCGCGGCAAAATCATGCACATGCTGCGCTGTGATGATCCGCACTTCGAACAGTTCGGCGAGATTTATTTCTCGACCGTCTATCCCAACGTGATCAAGGGCTGGCATCTGCACACCGAGATGACCCTGAATTACGCGGTAATCGTGGGCACGATCAAACTGGTGCTGTATGACGATCGGCCTGCCTCGCCCACGCGCGGCGAGATCATGGAACTCTACTCCGGCCAGGATAACTATCAACTCATCAAGATCCCGCCTATGGTTTGGAACGGCTTCAAAGGCGTAGGCGCCACAACCGCCATCGTCGCCAACTGCGCCACCATTCCCCACCGGCCGGATGAAATTTTGCGCAAAGACCCGTTTTCAACCGATATTCCCTATGATTGGAGCCTGAAGCACCGATGAAAGCGTTGGTCATTGGCGCTTCGGGGCAGGTGGGCGGCGCGCTGGTGCAGGTCCTGGCCGAGCGCGGTCACACGGCGGTCGGCACTTATCGCCAGCAATCGCGCCCCGACTTGATTGCCCTGGATACGGCCGACTCGAACGCCGTTGAACAGCTGCTCGGGCGGTTACAGCCCGATTGGATTTTCTATCCCGCCGGCCTGTCGTGGGTTGATCTGTGTGAGTGCGAGTCCGAGCGGTGCTTCAACGAAAATGTCCGCTGGCCGGTGGCCGTGGCGACGCTGGCCGCACAGCAGGGAGTCGGTTTTGTCTATTTTTCCAGCGAATATGTCTTCGACGGCGAGGCCGGTCCTTACGACGAACAGGCCGTGCCGCGCCCGCTAAGTGTCTATGGGCGCAGCAAACTGGCCGCCGAGCACGAACTGGTCACCGTCAATCCAGCCGTCACCATCGTGCGCACCACCGTTGTTTACGGGCCGGAATTCCAGCAAAAAAACTTCATCTATCAGTTGATCGCAAAGACGAGTCGCGGCGAAACGCTGCCGGTACCGACCGATCAAATCTCAACACCAACTTATAACTGCGATCTGGCCGCGGCCAGTATTGAGTGTGCAGAACGGCGCGTCACCGGCGCGATCAATCTGGTCGGGCCAGACCGGCTCGATCGATATGCCTTTGCTTTAGCGGCCTGCCGCATATTTGGCCTGGATGAACGGCTGATCGTGCCGCGCTCAACCGCCGACCTCAAGCAATTAGCGCCGCGCCCGCTCAACGCCGGTCTTATCAACGCGCACGCCCAGCAGATTTTGTGCGCGCATCTGCGCGGCGTGGACGACGGACTGCACGCCATGCAGACCGCCCTCGCACCCGCAGCACACCCCGATTAGCCGTGAAAATCTGTTACTTTGGCACCTATCGCGCCGAATACTCGCGCAACCAAATCATGCTCGAGGGCCTGCGCCGAGCGGGCGTCGAGGTGATCGAGTGCCATGCGCCGTTGTGGACCAGCATCGAAGATCGCGTGCAGGCGGCCAGCGGCGGCTGGCTGCGCTGGGGCTTTATCAAGCGCGTCCTCAAGACCTATATTACCCTGCTAAAACGCTATCGCACGATTGGCGACTACGACGTGTTGGTCGTCGGCTATCCCGGCCAATTTGATGTGTATCTGGCGCGACTACTGGCCTGGCTGCGGCGCAAGCCGCTGGTCTGGGACGTCTTCATGTCGATCTACCTCATCGCGCTGGAACGCAACCTCGATCGGCGCAGCAGCCTCACCATCCAGGCGCTGCGCTTGATCGAACGCTGGGCCTGCCGCCTGCCCGAGCGATTGATTTTGGATACGACCGAATACGTCGCATGGTTTCAACAGACGCACGGTGTCCAACCCGATCGGTTCCGCCTGGTCCCCACAGGCGCCGATGATCGCGTGTACCGTAAGGTCGCCGCGGATCGATCGGATGCGCGATTTACGGCCATTTACTATGGCACATTCATTCGCAATCACGGCGTGCCCGTCATCATCGAAGCGGCACATGAACTTGCTCAGGATACCTCCATCCATTTTGTGTTGATCG
>JAGOBP010000666.1 GCA_017999195.1 Thermoflexales bacterium | reverse complement strand
CGCCGCAACAGCCAGCGCAACGCCGCTGATGAAGACGAATGAATTTTGATTGAAGACCTGAAAGAACGTCATTCGTCGCCTTCGTCAATTGCGCCCGGTTGATCGAGTTTGATCACGTCGCCGTGCAGGTTGACCACGATGCGAAAGCCCATCATGCCCAGCCATTGGAGCGCATCGGGCGGCAAGCCCTGGCCCAGCACCTGATCGAAGTTGTTGAGCGACTTATCGATGGCGGCCTTGGTGAAGATGTCTTCGCTGCCCATGACCTTCATAATGCCCTCTTCGACTGCAGGCTTGTTGGCTTCGATCTGTTCTTGCAGGATGTTCAGTACCTGCCGATCGATCACCGTCGCGTCGATGTGGCGGCGAAAGCCGTCGTCGTCGATGACGTAGGCGGCCTCGTTGCCCACCATGGCCACCTCCAATGGACGGTCGTGTTCGTCGATGACTAAGCCTGCAAATAAAGCCTGATGGCTCATGATCAATTCTCCAGTTTTATCGAATCAGGGTGTCGTCTGCACAAAGCGCACGCGCAAGCCGCCATTGTTGACACGCACCGCCGGGCCAAACGGCAACTTGGTCGCCTGGGCCAACTCGTCGCTGCCGGCCAACATCGCGATGTGCCAGCCCGCCGCCTTGGCCCGCACGACCTTGCCGAATTGCGCGTACAAATTGCGCACGTCCTTATTTTCGCTGAGACGTTCGCCATAGGGCGGATTGGTCACGATCCAGCCTTGCCCGCTCGGTTCGATGGCCGACAGCGCGCGTGCTGAAAACTCGATGTCGTTCTGCACGCCCGCCCGCTCGGCGTTGGAACCGCTCGCCTCGATCGCGCCCGCATCCCGATCGGACCCCAGGATGGCCGCCGGGGCTGTCGCTTTGATCGATTCAGTAGCCTGTGAAACGAGGTCTTGCCACGCAATTCGATCGAACTCCGGCCAATCCATGAAGGCAAAGCGCCGCTTCAAACCAGGCGCGATGTTGCGCGCAATCAACGCGGCCTCGATCGGAATCGTGCCCGAACCGCAGAACGGATCGAGCAGCGGCTGGGCGGGCGTCCAGCCGGAAGCCAGCAGCATCGAGGCGGCCAGCGTCTCACGCAAGGGGGCTTTGGCGGTGGCCTGCCGATAGCCGCGTCGATGCAAGAGCGGCCCGGATGAATCGAGGCTGATGGTGCAGACGTCGTTGACGAGGCGCACTACGATCAATTGCGCGTGCTCGTCGGTATCATCCGCGCCGATGTTGCGCTTGAACTTGTTGGCAATGGCGGTGGCTACGCGCTCAACGACGGCGTCCGAATGGATGAGCCGCGATTTGTGGCACGTGGCGCGAATGGAGACGGGACGCGTGGGCTGAATGAATTGCTCCCACTCGATCTGCTTGGCTTTGGTTTGCAGTTCCTTGAAGGTCAACGCGTTGAATTCGCCCACGCGCAACAGCACCCGCTCGATGCTGCGCGCCCACAAGTTAGTTTTGTAAATGTGCGAGGCAAAGCCGCGAAAGTTGACGCCGCCCGCTTCGGCGCGGGGCGTGGCGATGCCTAAGTTGAAGAGTTCTTGCGCGGCGACCGCTTCAAAGCCGGGCGCACAGGTGGCGAATAGATCGTACCGAGGTTGAGTTGACATGATTGAAGACACACTCGCGGGTGTCGGGAGCACTGTTTGAACTGGCAGGAGCAATCCGGCCACAATTTCGAATGGTTCACGGCTATTGATGGGCGATTGAAATCGCGCCTACAATTACACAAAGCCGACCTGCGTTGGCTAGTCATCCAGTCGGTGTAGGCCGACTTCGTGAAGTTGTTGCTGCGATTTCAATCGCCGGACATTGACGACTAAGCCACCACGCACTCCTCGGCCCACTCCGGCTCAAACGGGTCGTCGAGGGGCTGATCGGGCGGATACTCGTTTTCCCACTGGCTGAAGAGGTTGATGAACTCATCGGCCGTGAAGCACGTCAGCAGTGGCACGCGATAATCGGCGTGGCCGGGCACACCCTTGATGTATTTGACCACGTGCTTGCGAAACAAGATCACGCCGTAATCCGAGCCGTAATAGTCCACCATCGAGACGAGGTGACGGCGAATCAGCGCGGCCCGTTCGAGAAAGGTGACCTGCGGCTTGTCTTTGCGCTGAAAAATCCACGGGTTGCCGATAGCCGCGCGCCCGATCATCACGGCATCGCAGCCGGTCTGCGCCTTGATGCGGTCGATGTCGGCCACGCACTTCACGTCACCATTGCCGATGACGGGAATCTTGACCGACGCTTTGATCTCGCCGATCGGGTTCCAGTCGGCTTCGCCTTTGTATCCTTGATGCTTGGTGCGGCCATGAATCGCCACCGCACTCGCGCCGTTGTCCTCCAAAATATGGGCGATTTCCAGATAGTTGCGCGATTGATCATCCCAGCCTAAGCGAATTTTGCCAGTCACCGGAATCGAGAGTTCGTGCGACAACCGATTGAACAACGCGGCAATCTTGTCCGGTGTGCGCAACAGGCCCGCGCCTGCGCCGCGCTGTGCGACGTTGGACACCGAGCAGCCCATGTTGATGTCGATGATGTCGGGGTTCAGG
>JAGOBP010000665.1 GCA_017999195.1 Thermoflexales bacterium | reverse complement strand
GGCAGGTAGCGCACGACCGCACCTTTTTCTTTAGCGATCATCTGCCACGGCACGATATTGCTGTGGTGCTCAGACTCCGTCAGCAGAATCTCATCGCCCGCTTTGAGGTTGGCGCGCCCCCACGCAAAGGCCACCAGGTTGATCGACTCGGTGGTGTTGCGGGTGTAGATGATCTCGCGGCTGGATTTGGCGTTGATGAATTTGGCAACTTTCTTGCGCGCGCCTTCATACAACGCGGTCGCCTCTTCGCTCAACGTGTGCACGCCGCGATGCACGTTGGCGTGCGTCATGCGATAGTAGTCGTTCATCGCCTCGATGACGCACGTCGGCTTTTGGGATGAGGCCGCACTATCGAGAAACACCAGCGGCTTATCGTGCACGCGCCGCTGCAAAATGGGGAAATCGGCTCGAATCTTCGCGACATCCAGCGTTGAAGTCATAGCGTCACCAGAGAATTTAACCACGAAGTTCACGCAGAACGACTTTAGTGCATCTTCGTGATTTATGATTGATTGATCAGTTGTTCGCGCTCGCGCTTGCGCACAGCCGCGCGAAAAGTGTCCAGCGACAGCGTCGCGCAGCGGGTGCGCTGCTGCACGATCTCTTTGCCCAGGCCGTCCATCAACTCTTCATGATCGATCGCCATGGCTTCGGCCAGGGTCTTGCCGTTGATCTCATCCATCAAGAACGAAGCCGACGCCTGGCTGATGGTGCAGCCTTCACCCTCAAAAGCCGCCACGATGCGTCCGGCTTCGACCTTCAAATAAACCTTGACCACATCGCCACAGCCGGGATTGCCGCCTTCGACCATCACCTCGGCATCCTTGATCGGATGTTTGTGGCGCGGGTTTTCGTAGTGATCGAGAATCAATTCCAGTTGTTCTTGTCGCGTCAGCATGGGGGTAATTCTACCAGAAAATAATGCGTAAAGCGTAAAACGTCCTCAGCTTGGGCTGGCACGTTTTACGCTTTACGAGTGAAGTATCAATTACGCGGTACGGATTATGAATTACGGGTCACTTTTCAATCGGCGCGCCCACCAGATTGCCCCACTCCGTCCACGAGCCGTCGTAGTTGCGGACGTTGGGATAGCCCAGCAGATACGTCAACACGAACCAGGTGTGACTGGAGCGTTCGCCGATGCGGCAATACGCCACGATGTCTTTGTCGGGCGTGATGCCTTGCGAGCCGTAGAGTTCTTTCAAGTCGGCGGCCGACTTGAAGGTGCCGTCTTCGGCCACGGCTTTGGCCCACGGAATATTCTTGGCACCGGGGATATGTCCGCCACGCATGGCCCCTTCCTGCGGATAGTCGGCCATGTGCAACAGTTGACCGCTATATTCGCCGGGAGAGCGCACATCGACCAGCGGCAGTTTCTTGTCGAGATGAATCTGCACATCATAGCGGAAGGCCCGAATCTTGCGATCATCACGCGACGGCGCATGATACGTCGTCTTGGCGTACGTCGGCACCACTTTGCTCAACTCGCGGCCTTCGTCGATCCACTTCTTGCGTCCGCCGTTCATGATGCGCACGTCTTTGAAGTTAAACAACTTGAAGATCCACAACGCGTAGCACGCCCACCAGTTATTCTTGTCGCCGTAGAACACTACGGTCGTGTCTTCGGCGATGCCTTTGGCCTGCAACAACGCCGAAACATGCTCGGCGTCCAGATAGTCGCGCACGATCGGATCGTTCAGATCGGTGTGCCAATCGATCTTGACCGCACCCGGCACATGGCCGATGTCGTACAACAACACGTCTTCATCGGTCTCAACAATGCGAACTTTAGGATCCTTCAGATGCTGGGCCACCCAATCGGTGGACACCAAGACATCGGGATTGGCGTAAACGGTATTCATGCCCTGCCTCATTTAGCCGCTGAATGAATTCAGTCGGCCGACAAACCCATCTTCGCCGCGAACGACGCTTCCAGTCGCGCGCGCACGCTGTCCATCGGGATGCGATCGAGCACCGGCTGGAAGAAGCCGTTCACGATCATCTGCTCGGTCACCAGCGCGGGAATACCGCGCGACATCAGGTAAAACACTTCTTCCTTGTCGATCTGGCTGATGGCCGCGCCGTGCGTGCAGCGCACGTCATCCGCCTCAATTTCCAGGCCCGGAATCGAATCCGCGCGCGCCGTGTGACTGAGTGACAAATTGCGGCTGGCTTGATAGGCATCGGTGCGCTGTGCGCCGGGATACACGTGAATGTTGCCCTGCCACACCGATCGCGCTTCGTCCTTCAATGCGCCCTTGTACAGCAAGTCGCTCTTGGTATGCGGCACCAGATGATTTTGCTCGGTGTCATAATCAAGATGCTGATTTTGATCGACGAAGTACACGCCCGACATCAACGCCGTTGAACCTTCACCGGCCAACACCGCATCGATAAAACTCTTCGTCAACTTCGTGCCGAGTCCCGCCAGAATCCAGTGCAGCGTGGCATCGCGCATGATCTTGGCGCGCTCGTGCGTGAAGTTGTACACGTTGCGGCCCAGGTCCTGCCAGTTGATATAGTCGAATTGCGCGCCGTCACCGACGACAATCTCGACCGCGCCGTTATGGAAGGCTTGCC
>JAGOBP010000664.1 GCA_017999195.1 Thermoflexales bacterium | reverse complement strand
GTGTGGGGCGTGGGGTATCGGTTGAAGGCGTAGGGGCGACCCTCGCTCCTACGATAGCAACATGAAGAAACCATTCCTCGCTTCTGTCTCGCCCTTCCGCGCCCTGTTGGAAGCATATGCGCTGGGCGCGTTTTCTCTGTTGATCTTGCTCTCGTTGCAAACCGAACTCGTGCCGGTCGTGGTGCAACAAGGTTTCTTCTTCATCAGCGCGGGCCTTGCCGTGTGGACGGCTTTGCGTCTGCGTCCGCCCACCGGCCCGTGGTGGCGTCGCCTCCTCAATGAACTCAGCGTCGGTTTATGCGCCAGTGCGCCCTCCATCATATTTGAAGTATTCTTCCGTGTTCAACTGGTCACTGCGGCCTGGCTGGGCGGCTTCTTCTTGCTCGTCGGTGCAATTGGCTTTCTGTGTTTTCGCGTGGGCGTAGGCGGGTGGCTATTCTGGGATCGACTGCGCCGCCGCCGCCTCATCTGGTCGTTCACGCACGCCATTCTGATGACGGTGGTCGTGCTGGCGCTGCTCTTTGTCGTCGTGCTCACGGTCGTCACAGTGGATTATGGTCCCGTCAGTGATCTGCTCGCGCCCGAAGCCTCGCCCTTGGCCTCTTTCGCCGCGCAAGTGCTCAATCGATTTTTGCCGCTGGCCAGCATGATGGTGGTCTTCACCGTGATCGGGTTGGCGCTGATCCTGCCGCCCGCACTGATTTTTTCGTACTTTGTGGCGCGCGGTTTGACCAGGCGCTTGGAGCGTCTCGCCTTGGCGACGCAGCGCGTTCAGGCGGGTGATTATTCGGTGCGGATTGACACGACCGGTCACGATGAGATCGCTCAATTGCAAAGCGACTTCAACGCGATGACGGCCGCGCTCGATCGATCTGTGCGCGATTTACAGGCCGAGCGTGATCGGGTGGCGGCGCTGCTCACTGAACGGCGCGAACTCATCGCCAGTGTGTCGCATGAATTGCGCACGCCTGTTTCTACTTTGCGCGGCTATTTGGAATCGGCCCTGACCAATTGGGCTGCGACGCCGCCCGAAACGCTGCGCCACGATTTGACGATCATGGATCGAGAAGCCGATCGTTTGCAAACGCTGATCGATGATTTATTCACGCTCGCGCGCGCGGAAGTGGGGCAACTTACGCTGGTCTGCCAACCGATCGATCTCGGCGCGTTGGCGGCCCGCGTGGTCGAGACGGTCGCGCCGCTGGCCTGGCAAACCAGTCGGGTCCAGGTGGCCGCCGAGGTCCAATCGGAACGATTGGCGCAATCGGATGTGCGCGCGATGGCGGATGAAGGTCGATTGGATCAGGTGTTGCGAAATCTAATCCACAATAGTTTGCGACATACTCCGCCGGGCGGCATCGTTGCGGTGATCGTCTCAGCCGATCGCTCTGTCGCGACGATCGAGGTCCGCGATACGGGCGCGGGCATTTCGCCCGAAGATTTGCCGCATGTGTGGGAACGCTTCTATCGCTCGGCACAGGCGCGCGGCGACGGCGCAGGGCTGGGTCTGGCGCTGGTGAAAGAATTGATCGAGGCGATGAACGGCACGGTGAGCGTGACCAGCCAGTTGGGCGAAGGCAGTTGTTTTACCCTCACCTTGCCGTTGGCCTGAATGGCAAGTCTGTTTTCAAAAGGACACCCTGGCGGTGTCTTTTTTGTTGCCTCGCGACAAAGTTGCGACACTTTCCCGCCCACTCTGCGACACCTCCACGATTGGCCTGCGACAGCCGCTTGATATATTGAGTGTGTAAACGAACAAAGCATTCTGAGCGGAGGCTCGCTGGTTTTTGCGAGCCGGAGTCAAAGACCGCAGATTGGGTTAGATGGCCTGACCGTGGCGCATCCTTCGACTTCACTTCGTTCCGCTCAGGATGCTTTGTAGCCCGATAGGAGACACCACTATGCACACCACATCCATCGTTCTCATCGGCGGCGACGATCGCCGTCATCAACTCAAGCGACTGCTGCGCCAGCGGCGCGATTTGCACATCAGCGGCGAGATCGGCGAAGCGCAGGCCCTGCACCTAATCGAGCGCTTGCCTGCCGACATCATCGTGCTGGACTGCGCCGCGTATGACATCAACGCGCTGACGGTGCTGCCGTGGTTGAAGTCGCTGCCGAACAAAGCGCGCGTGATCGCGCTGGGCGCGAATGGCACGGCGACCGAACGGCGACTGCTGAGCGAACTCGGCGCGGCGGCCTATGCCACGCTCGAAACGCCGCAGACCCTCTTCGATGTGCTGCCCGCGTCTCCGGTTGAGGCGACAGCCATCACGGGGATGCGAGTGGCATTGCGAGGCTGACCAGTGTCATTGCGAGGCGCAGTTTTTCCGCGCCGAAGCAATCTAAAAACGTGATTGAGATTGCTTCGCCGCTGCGCGGCTCGCAATGACGT
Organism: Thermoflexales bacterium; assembly: GCA_017999195.1. GTDB lineage: Bacteria > Chloroflexota > Anaerolineae > Fen-1058 > Fen-1058 > JAGOBP01. Next base: position 186 of record JAGOBP010000664.1, on the reverse strand, counting down.
TCTAACGGTGAACAATTTTTGGAGGCAACATGACCACCTATGCAATTGAAACTTCGTTGTTGACGCGCCACTTTGGCAAAGTCATGGCCGTCGATCGCGTGGATGTGCGCGTGCCCGAGCGCAGCGTGTACGGCTTCCTCGGCCCGAACGGCGCGGGCAAGACCACCACAATTCGCCTGCTGCTGG
>JAGOBP010000663.1 GCA_017999195.1 Thermoflexales bacterium | reverse complement strand
TTTACTGGCGCAGGGTCTGACCGATCAAACTGGCCGTGTAAATTTCACGGTAACGGCGGTCGGAGCGGTCCAGCTGGTTGTGCCCTACTTCAACTTCAGCACCATCATTCTGCCAGCCTCGGGCGGCTCGGCTGTCATTCGCATCAGCCCGCACGAACTCCCGCGTTCGATCCCATAGATAGGAGACGACACCGGAGTCTGGCGGATCGTTGCAACCTTGCCAACCCGGCCAATCGATTATGCGCAACCGTTTGAAAGCCTCGTGGACTGATCCTGCGCGACGCCCGGTATTGCTGCTTGGCTTTGGCGCGGTGGCCTTGTCGATGGTGTTGCTCATTGTGGCGTTGACGCAACTTTCGCCCAAGCCGCCTGAGGTTAAACCTACCCCCACCAGCAGTTGTGTGATTAATTGCGGCCCCGGCCCGCAATCCGTGCAGCCCATCCCCAAGGCGTTGCGGTTGCGCAGCCGCTCCAAGTCGCTGGTGCCGGTTAACGTGACCAAGGGCGATTGGAAGCCGACGGCCGAGATCGAGCAGGCCGAATGGGTGTTTGGCACGCTGGTCAACTATGTCATCGGGCTGCCGGCCTCGCAGGAAAACAGCGACATGCTGCAAGCGATGAGCGAGGCGGACGAGATCGTCCTTGACCTGTCCAATGGCCAGTCCCTGACCTTTCAATACACCGGGCGGCAGTTCGTCTCGGCGGGCAGCACGGACATTTTCGCGCAGACGCGGCCCGGCCTGACGCTGGTCTTGCTGGGCGATAACACCGATCAGCGCGTCGTCGTCAACGCCAACTACGTGCCTGATAGCGAAGTCGGCAGAGCCGTGCCCAGCAGCTTGGCACAGATCAACACCCCGATCGAATTGGGCGGCGCGAAAGTGACCGTAACCTCAGCGCGGCTGGTGGTTAATGCACCCGGTGTGACCGTGGGCAGCGCCTTCTACATGGTGGACTTCATCGTTGAGAACATCGGCGCCGATACATTGGACGCGGCCGGTTTTGTCATCGAACTGCAAGACTATGCCAATCAGAAATATCGGCTCTCAGAATCGGCCAGCGCCATCGGGCCGAACCCGCCGCCCAAAGGCCAGTTATTGCCCGGCATCGCGGCGTCCTTTACGGCGGGCTTTGATGTGCCCGCCAACGTCACCGGTCCGGTGTTAGTCTGGAATTTTAAGCCTAACGCGCAATTCAAGGCGCAGGCCAGTGTAGCCGTACCGCTGGTTGGACCCACGCCCACGCCCGATCCGCGCTCGAAATTGGAAGTACAGATCACGCAGGCCTATTTCAATGCGGATCAGACTGAGATGACCATCGTGGGCGGGGTGGGTAATACGAGCGGCGTGCCGGTGTCGATCAACGCGTCCGACATCAGCCTCAGTACGCCCGATGGTGTCTTTGGCACGATTCGCGGCTCAGAGCCGCCGCTGCCGTTCAACGTCGGACCGGGGCAGACGCTCACGTTTTCACTGCGCTTTGGCCGACTACCGGGTACTTCGGCGATTTTGAAGGTATTGCTCAGTTCCTTCCAGCTGAACCTGCAATAAATCTGTTCGGCGGATGTCCATTCGACCACGGATGACGCGGCTTGGGCCGCTTATCCGTGGTTCGCTTTTCCACAAAGGATAGGCCATGGCCTGGCGGCGAGCGTTCCTTATTGGCTGGTTGAGTACACTGCTAATTGCGTGTGGCGCGCCACTACCCGCGCCAACGCCAGTGATTACGCCAACCACACGCGTTGAGCCAAGTGCCACCTCATTTCCGGCCACATCCACACCCCGATCGGCTGTGCTGCCCCCGACGATTGCTGTTGCCGTTGTGCCCACGCTGCCGCCCATCATCGTGACGAATCCTTTGCCCAGTGTCACACCCTGGCCTACGCCCACACCGGATGCTATTGCCACATCCATCGCGATGGGCGGCACTGCCACCGACATCGCTTGGAATGCGACGGCGACTGCCACCTCGTTCAACACGCCGATTGCGATTCCGTCCTGCGCGGTCGCGCTGCCTACACCCACCATTGAGACGACCTCGGTGGCGATTCAGCACTTTGAGACGGGCGTGATGTTCTGGCTGCAAGCGCGCAATGAAATTTGGGTGCTCATTGCCTCGCCCACGCCGAATCAATTTTATTGGCGCACACTGCCCAATCAATGGAGCGAAGGCATCGCAGAGTCTGATCCGAACCTGAATCCGCCCGCCAATCGCTATCAACCCGTGCGCGGCTTTGGCTATGCGTGGCGTATCGGCAGCGGCTCACAAGAGACACAGCGCCCCGATCTGGGCTGGGCGATCGATGAAGAGACCGGTTTTACCGCCTCGCTAATCTACTATCCACAGGGCTTTTACAGCCCCGATTGCAACTGGGAGCCGAAATCGGGCGTGTATGAATTGCGCGATAATCGCGGCCAGGTATATCAGTTTGTGGGCGCGGGTGGCATCGCGAAGATCGTAACACCGTAATGCGTACTGTGTGACGAGTAACGAGTGATGGGTGATGGAGCAAAGTCATTCCCGCGTGTTTTTGGCGGGAATCCATCTGACTATCTGGCATAGGTAGCCAGATAATCACACTGGATG
>JAGOBP010000662.1 GCA_017999195.1 Thermoflexales bacterium | reverse complement strand
GCTTGGGCGTGTGGTGTCGGCGCAAGCGCATTCCGTTCATGTTTGGCTTTGCGTTGCGGCATATCTTGCGCACCTACGGCCTGGAGTTAGCGAGTGAAACCGAGTGCGGCGGTGGACTGTACATCGCGCATCCGGTGGGCACGGTACTCATGGCGCACTCGATTGGCCGCAACGTCAGCGTGATTGCGGCGGTGACGGTGGGCATGCGCAACGAGTGGGCTTTTCCCGATCTGGGCAACAACGTCTTCATCGGCGCGGGCGCGCGGGTGCTGGGCAAGATCACCATCGGTGCGGGCGCGGTGATCGGCGCGAATGCCGTCGTCATCAACGATGTGCCCGCGGGCGCAACGGTGGTGGGTATCCCGGCGAAGGTCATCAAATCAGCCGGCGATTAAAATCGCGCCTTGAGGGCTGGTCAGCCGATCGTCGGCCTGCGCCGACGAATTCAAGGCACCCCGCCCACGCAGGTGGGCGATCAGCAGAACGCTCGTCAGGCGCGAATTCCATTCGCCAGCCCTAAAGTCAAACATTCAGCGTAAAACATGCTACCTATTCGAGTCGCCTTTGTCATGGAGCAGCATTTGGGGCATCGCACGTTCTATCAGAACTTGCGATCGTTCATCGCGTCGGAAGCCGCGATCGAAGCCACCTGGATCGAAGTGGACTACGCGCCAATGAACAACCTGATCGAACGCCTGCCCCTGCCCCGCTCACTGCGCGGGACGTTGCGCGGCCGATCGCAAGTGCGGCGCGGCCTGGCGCAGGCGCGCTGTGAGGTGGCCTTCTTCAACACGCAAGTGCCCGCCGTGCTGGGCGGAGCATTGACGCGCCGCCAGCCGTATGTCATCAGCACGGACATCACGCCGCGCCAGTACGACGCCATCGGCCAGCACTACGGCCATCGCGCCGATCGCGGCGGGCCGCTGGCCGCGTATAAACATCGCGCCAACCTTTCCACGCTGCGCGGCGCGGCCAAGTTGCTGCCGTGGTCAACGTGGACGCGCCAATCGTTGATTGAGGAGTATGGCGTCAAAGTCAATCAGATTGAAGTGCTGCCCCCCGGCGTGGACGTGGAAGTTTGGCGACCAAAGTCCGGTCAACGCGCCACCTCCGGCCCGCTGAAGATTTTGTTTGTTGGCGGCGACTTTCATCGCAAGGGCGGCAACACGTTATTGACCGCGTTTCAAGCCCTGCCGCGCGGCTCGGCCGAATTGCACCTGGTCACGCGCACGCCCGCACCCAGCGGCGAAGGCATTCGCAGTTATCACGGCTTGCAGCCCAATCAACCGGAATTGATCGAGGTCTTTCAACACTGCGATGTCTTTGTGCTGCCCACCGAAGCCGAAGCGTTTGGCATCGCGGCGATTGAGGCCAGTGCGGTGGGCTTGCCCGTCATCGCCACGCACGTGGGCGGCCTGATCGATGTGGTCGCCGAAGGCGAGACCGGCTATCTGATCAAACCCGGCGACGCTCAAACGTTGACCGCCCACTTGCGGAAACTGCTTGAAAACAAGCCTTTGCGCGATCGGCTGGGCCAGGCCGCTCGGGCGCGGGCCGAAACGCGCTTCAATGCGCGGCACAATGCGCGGCAGATCGCTGACCGACTGTTGCAGATCGCAGGCGCGCTATGATGAGATGGTTCGTGCTTGGCCTAATGGTGATGCTGTTGACCGGCTGCGGTTCAGACGCGGCCGCGTCCGGCGCGGCCCTGGACGTACCCACGATTTCGGCCTATTTTGGCAGTGATCCGCTGGCGGCCACGCCCGCGCGTGAAACGCCCCAGCCCGACACGGTGCCCACCAATTCGCCTTATTTTCAGGCCAATGCGTTCACGCCGCCGCCCACGCGCACGCGCCGCCCCACACCCACGCTGGCCGCGTCCAAAATCAGGGAACCCAGCGGCACCGTCATCGCCATCGGCCAGGCCCCGGCCGCGTCGCGCATCGTCACGACGACTATCTATGACGAGCAGCTGAATAAGAACTGGACGATTGACTTTAGTACAGGCATGGATGTTCTATTAGGCGACAAGGCGCGCGCGCATCAGGGCAACACCGCCATCGCCATCACGCCGCTGCAAGACTATGGCAAGGCGCTGTTTACCGTGCGCGAAGGTGTCACGCAAACGTATCCGTATTCGGAAGTGCTGGGCGTCACCTTCTGGATCAACAGCGGCGAAGATCAACTCAACACCGATGCGCTGGTCGTCACCATCATCGGCAGCAACGATTACGGCTACTATTTGCCCAACGACAAATCTGTGGCCACCGACAATCAGCGTTTCTTCTCGGAGACGCGCCTGTATTATTTGAACGTCAATCGCGATCTGCCGCCCAATACCTGGCTGGAGATCACGCTGTGGCTGGACAGCCTGCCCTATGATCCGCTGTACAAAAATGTGACCGGTATCTATTTGAAAAACGATGCGGGTTTCCGCCAGACTTTCTACGTCGATCAGATCGAGTTGTTGATGGCGAAGTAAGATGCTGAAGAGGCTGCTGATGTGGTGCTTAGGAACGATCATGCTCACAGGTTGCGCGGAGGCCGCCACCCAACCGATCGGCCCAGCTGCGCCCGATCGGCCCGCAC
>JAGOBP010000661.1 GCA_017999195.1 Thermoflexales bacterium | reverse complement strand
TGCGCTTTGCGAATGAACAGCAAGCCCAATGCCGCCAGCCCGATCTGCGGCCAGCCCAGACTGATAATCAATGGCGGATTCAGCAACAGCGGATCAGCCGTGCTTGGTCCGCTCAGTACTTCGCTCAACGATACAAAGTTGAAGTGATAGTCGTTGCCCCGCGTCGAATGCGTCAGGTACAGCTGCACGGCCTGACCTTCGGCCAGCGCGGGCAGCCAGAAGAACACTGTCAGGCCCAGCGCCAACACCATCGCGAAGAGCGTGGTGCGGGTTGCGTGTTGCGTGTTACCGGCTCCCCACGCACCACGCAGCACGCAATACGCCAGTAAGATCGGCGTGAAAATCAAACTCGAGATGTTGTGCGTCAGCAGCAGCGCCGCATAACTGAGAACGGCCAATGCAAAATAACGCCGTCCGCCGTGAATCATCAAGCGTCGAAAAGCCCACAAAATCAGCGGCAATAACGCCAGCGCCAGCACCTCGGGTTGATTGGCCCGCGTGATCGCGCCGATCAGGGTGTAGGGCGCGGCCATATAGACCAATCCGGCGATGACGCCCGCCGAACGATCGAACAGATCGCTGGCCCACAACAGCATCGCTTGTCCAGCAGCGATGACGCCCAATGCTAGCACCAGATTCAGCGCCAGCGAAAAATCCGCGCCCAGTTTGTGCACCGCTTCGATGGCGTAATAGCCCAGCGGTTCGCGATAATTGAAGAAGGGAAAGCCGTAACCAAAAGCGAGATCGGGAAACCAACGCGGATAGAGCAAGCCGTCGCCAATGGCCCGATCGAGCGCCACCGTACGAAACAGGTGCAGCGCGCCATCGTCGGTACACAGCGGCGAGGTTTGCAGCAGCGGCGTGACGAGGATCAAGCCGGCGATGAGCAATGAACAATGAGCAATGATCAATGACCAATGATCAATGACCCATGATCGCAAGCGGGATAAGGATTGAGCCATAAAATCAGCGAATTAACCGATTGACCAATTGACTAAGCAACTATTCAACTAGGCAACTATCACACTACTTCACCACGACCGGCGGTTCCAAGGCAACTTGGCCTTGACCCGTGGCCGTATCGATCAGGTGAGTGCCGTCGAGCGGATTATACAGGCCCACCACCACACGATACGCTCCCGGCGGCGTGTCGGCGGGAATGGTCAACGGGTAGACATCTTCGATGATCTGCCCGGTGGCCCACGACGCGGTGGGCATGCCGCCGCCCTGCGGCGCAGAATCGATCTGTGTGAGTGCCTGGCCGTTCAACGACTCCAGCCGCACAAAGACCGTGTACAGTTGCTCGGTGGTGGTGCCCGCTTGCCAGTAGAGCGTTACCGGCAGCGGCGAGTCCGGGCGCTGCACGCCAGACGGAAATTGGGCGCCAATTAATTTGATCGCCGGATCACTAAAGAGGACCTTCGACGTAGGCGCGGTCGGTGGTGTGAACGATCGCTCACGCGCCAGCAAGCGCACCTCGAACGGCTTGAACAGGCCGCCGGGCAGCAGGGCTCCATCGGGTGTGGTCACGCCGAGGAAGACTTGATAATCGGCCGGGGTCAGTTCCACCGGAAAACGCAGGGTGTAGCGCGCCCCAATCACTTCGCCGTTGCGCCACAAAACTGTGGCATATGAACTCAGCGGCAGGCGCGTGCTAAACATTTTTTGCCCGACCAAATCGCGCACTTCCCAGATGATGCCCAGGTTGGGCAGCGTCTCGGCGCGGCTGCGCCACACCACATCCACCGCCCACAGGTCGCCGTTGATGACCACGCCCGGCCCGCTGTCGAAACCCAGCACCTCGATTTGATCAGCCCAACTGTGCGCAAAGGGATATTCGATGGCGCGCCGCAAAGTCGTCAACGGCCGATCGAGCGCGGGCAAATTCACGGTGGTCAACACCGGGGCCGTGCCGGAAAATACGCCCGCGGCACTGAACAAGCCTACGCGTTGACCGTCGGCCTGATCGACGCTGACACGCACACGGTAACGACCGGGCGGCGCTTCATCGGGCAGATCCAGTCGCACGATTTGCTCGGCCACCTGCCCGTTCAGCCAGCGCGGCGTGGGAAACTGGTCTGCATCTTGAATGGCGCTGCCGCCCACCTGCCACACTGCGCCGCTGTCGTCGATGAGTTGGAGCGTCGCAGAATAGGCCGGACTCGCGGGCGTCAATGCCTGCCAGCGCAGCGCCACGTCGGCGGCACGACCGCGCGGCACAGCGGTCACGCCCAGCAGCGCAAAGTTGCCGTTGAACTGCGCGCGCAGCGGCTCCAGTTGGCCCAGACGGTTGGGCTTGAAATCATAGGCCGCTACGTGCGTCGCGCCAAACTGGGTCGACTGCGCTTCCTGCGCCGCCTGTGTCAGCCAGTTTCGCACTTGCGCCTGCACCACCGGCGACGCCGCCTCGCTCCACACAACCCACACTCGCCGATAGCGCGTGCTGAGATCGTTGAGGGTTTGTTCGATCTGGATGGGCGTGATCTCGCGCGGCAGCACCACGTGTTGAGCCGCGCCGCGATACAGGCGCGTGACCGGCAGATCGAGCAAAGTCACGACGACGTCCGTGGTGGAATTCGCTTGAGCTAATTG
>JAGOBP010000660.1 GCA_017999195.1 Thermoflexales bacterium | reverse complement strand
GACTATGCCCATCAACGCGGGGTGGTCCATCGTGACGTGAAGCCCACCAACGTCTTGCTTGACTCGCAAGGCAACGCTTTTTTGGCTGATTTTGGCATCGCTAAATGGCTGGAAGGCTCGATCCAGTTGACGGGCAGCGCGGTGATCGGCACGCCGCAATATATGTCGCCGGAGCAGGGGCAGGGGCTTAAGATCGACGGGCGCAGCGATGAGTATTCGCTGGCCGTGATGGCGTACGAAATGATCACAGGGCAGCCGCCGTTTCAGGCCGAGACGCCGCTGGCGATTGTGCTGAAGCACGTTACCGAACCCGTGACGCCACCGAGCCTGCTCAACGCGCGCGTGCCGCAGGCCATCAGCGACGTAATCGTCAAGGCGTTGAATAAACTTCCCGAAGATCGCTACCCTACCACGCTCGCTTTTGCTGAGGCATTGTCGGCGGCCATCGCGCTGGCGCCCGTGCCGGGGACGGCGCAACTGCCCGCCTCGGCCGTGCCCACCGAGCAAGTCCATATCACCAAAGCGCAGCCGTCGCCGCGAAAACCGATCGGGCGGCCGATAGCGATCGGGTTGGTGATGTTGTTCGTGATCGCTTTGGGTATCGGCGGGGTCGTGTTGGTGACAGCGAATCAGCCCACGCCCGATCGGCCGGTGGCCGTTGTCACGCTTGGGCCGAATGTGCGCATCGAGACGGCGACGCCGCGCGCGGTGCCGATTGGGGCGACGCCGACGGTGGAGGCGAGTACCGTCTCCAGTACGACGACACCGATCGATACCTGCCAGTTGATCTATGCGGAAACGTTTGACGATCAATCAACCGGTTTGCCTGGCGGCGAGCAGGAAGGTGCGACGTGGGGCTATGCCGGTGGCGAATATCAGTTGTTGATCAAAGCCGCGAACTTTTATCAAACGCGCGTGCTTGGCCCACGCTTGACGGATTACGCGGTCGAGGCGGAGGTGCATTTTGCCTCTGATACCGGCGGCGATTACGGGCTGGTGGTGGCAGCGCGCAGCGCGGATGACTATGTGGCCTTTGTCGTGGACGCGGCGCAGAAATACGCCATTACGCGGCGCACCCGCGAGGGGTCCACGATCATTCAAGACTGGACGTTTGCTTCGGCCATCAAGCCTGGCGGCGCAGTCAACCGGTTGCGGGCCGTCCAGCGCGGGCGCGAGATTGCACTGTATGCCAACGATGTTTTGCTGCGCGTGATCGTCGACGACGGTGATCCCGCGCTCGAGCGGCAGATCGGCGTGACGGCGGCCTCGTTTGCGCGCGGCGGTGTGGAGGCGCGCTTCGATAATTTGCGCATCTGTCAGGCGCCGTCGAGTTTGTCGGCCAATCGGGTGACGCTGCTCGACACCTTTGACGACAATCGCAACGGCTGGGCGCCCAAGCGCTACTCAGCCAATGGGTCAACCGCCATTGAGAACGGCCAATTCACGATCAACGCGATTTACAACGATCAGGATTATGGCTGGGCCGAGTGGAACCCGAACACTGCATTCGATCAACTGAATCTTGAGGTTGACGTGCAAATCGCCGAAGGCACGCCCCAAAGCCAGATCGGTGTGCTGTTTGGCGTGCAAGATTTGGACAACTATTATCTGTTCCGTATCACGAACGATGGGCGCTTTATCGTTTATCGGCGGGTGGCTGGCTCGAATCAACAGATAACAGAACCTACGGCCTCGATCGCCATCAAACCCGATCGGCAGGTGAACCAACTGCGGTTGTCCGTGATCAGCAATACGTTGATGGCGCTCATCAACAATCAACCGGTGTTGCAGGCAGCCATCGCGTATGAGCCGGGCTATGTGGGTTTCTGGTGCGGCGTATTTGCGCCGGGGCAGACGCGTTGCGCCTTTGACAACCTGGCGGTGTCGGGCACCCCCTCAACCGGGCCGTTGACGATCTATCCGTTCTGCAACTGTCGGCGTGACGCGCGGCTGAATCAACCGTTGACGGCCAGTTGGTTCTGGCGCTTCAAGACCACGGACTTGATCGAGCAATTCAGGTCAGCGGCGGTGCTGACGGTTACGCTGGACGGCGAAGCGGTTGTGAATCCCGCGCAATACTGGGGCGAAACACAGACGGTGGATGACGCCGTGAGTTTGCCGTGGCAGTATCCATTGCCCGCGCTGACCCCGGGCAATCATATTCTGGAATTTATCGTACATTCCGACGACGAGTTGACCGACGGGTTCGACGGCAATGGTGATGGCAAGTCCGATGCCTACGGGCCGGGCGATTTCCTATCGGGTTATGTGGAAGTCGTAGTTCAGCCTTAAGTAGTAGTCCGGCTACCCGCTGGGATAGTCGTTGGTTCAATCACTGCCAATTGTCACCCAGACAGCGGACAGATGGCAGTTGTTCGGCGTAGTGCAATCGACTACGATTAAGTAATTATTCCCAGGTGATTGCTATGTTTCCGGCTTCGCATGCTGCCCCTCTGACAGATTTGGATCGTTATACGGCCTTAGCTCAAGGTCAGGTTGTGCCCGAAGCCGCGCGCTGTGTGCAATGCGGCATCTGTTCGTACAATTGCCCCATCAACATCGATGTGCGCGCGCATGCTTGGCGCGGCCTACCCATCCATGA
>JAGOBP010000659.1 GCA_017999195.1 Thermoflexales bacterium | reverse complement strand
GCGGCCGCCCAGGCCTCGGGCAAGGCGGCGCAGGCCAACTACGATCTCCTGAAAGCGGGCGCGCAAGCCGATCAAATCATCGCGGCGGAGCAAGCCGTGAACAACACGAAAGCGAATGTCGCCAATGCTCAAGCGCAGCTAGCCACGCTGAAAGCCGGGGCGCGCTCGGCGGATATTGCCGCAGCTGAAGCGGCTGTGACCAAAGCCGCGTCCGATCTGGTGTTCGCCCAGCAGGCCTATGACGGCATCGTGGACGGGCGCAAGACGGCCAAAGACTACGGCATCACCGGCACCGGCCTCGGCACCGCCGAAGAGAAGATGCGGGCGCAGCTGGCAGCCGTTCAAGCCAATTACGATGTGGCGAAGAAGCGGCTGGCTCAATTAAGAGCCGGTGCGACCGGCAATGAAATCGATGCGTTGCAGGCCAGAGTGGATATGGCGCTGGCACAGCAAGCCCAGGCCGAGGCGCAGCTGGCCCAGATCAAGAGCGGTGCGCGCCCCGAACAACTCGCCGCCGCCCAAGCGCAGATCGAAGTGACGCAGGCGCAGGCGGGCGCGGCGGCCGCCGCGGTCAGCGTGTTGCAAGTGCAGATCGAGCGGCTGACGTTGAAAGCGCCGATGACGGGCGTGGTGCTCAAGCGCTCCATCGAACCGGGTGAAGTGGTGCTGCCCGGTGCGTCGCTGCTGAAGATCGGCGACCTCACCAACTTGTACATCGTGGTGTACGTGTCCGAAAGCCGCTACGGTGAAGTGAAACTGGGCCAGACCGCGCAGGTCAAGGTCGATTCGTTCCCCGGCGAGACATTCACGGGCAAGGTCGCGCACATCGCCGATCAGGCGGAGTTCACGCCGCGCAATGTGCAGACCGCTGAAGGTCGCGCGACCACCGTGTTTGCGGTGCGCCTCGATGTGACCAATGTCGACGGCAAGCTGAAGCCGGGTATGCCGGCCGATGTGGTGTTTAGTCAGTAACGCATAATACGCAATACGTACTTCGTGGTGCGTGTTGCGTGTTGCTTTTACAAAGTACGCATTACGCAATACGCTGTGGTGAATCCTATGACAGTGGCAGTGGATGCACGCGAATTGAAAAAGCACTTTGCCGATGTCCGCGCGGTGGACGGCCTGAGTTTCAGCGTCGAGCCGGGCGAGATTTACGGCCTCGTCGGCCCCGATGGCGCGGGCAAGACGACGACGATGCGCCTGTTGTGCGGCGGCTTCCGGCCCGATCACGGTCACGTCAGCATCTACGGCTATGATGTGATCAAGCAGCCCGATCAGGCGCACACGCAGATCGGCTATCTGGCGCAGCGCTTTAGCTTGTACGGCGATTTGACGGTGCTGGAAAATCTGCGGTTTTTTGCTGAAGTTCACGGCATTCCTACATCCGATTGGAAACCGCGCACCCAGGAGATTTTGAAATTCGTCGGGTTGGACGAGTTCAGCCATCGGCGCGCGGAGCAACTGTCCGGCGGCATGAAGCAGAAGCTAGGCTTAGCCACCGCGCTCGTCCATCGACCGAAAGTGCTGCTGCTCGACGAGCCGACGGGCGGCGTCGATCCGGTGACGCGGCAGGACTTCTGGCAGTTGATCATTCGCCTCGTCGGCCAAGAAGGTGTGTCCGTCGTGGTGAGCACACCCTACATGGATGAGGCCTCGCGCTGCACACACGTGGGCTTTATGAATCACGGCCAGTTGATTACCGAAGGCACGCCGGGGCAAGTGACGACGTATTTGGTGGGGCGTGTGCTGGAACTGGTAGGTGAACCGATCGATAAGATGCGGCACGTGGCCGCCGCCGATGCGGATGTGGAAGATGTGCAGGTCTTCGGCGACCGACTGCACTTGCGCGTGAAGGCCGCTCGGGCGGAGAGTGTCATCGGGCGGTTACCGGCCGCGTTGGCTGCGCAAGGCGTAACGGTGTCGCGCATTCGATCGATTTCGCCTACGCTGGAAGATGTGTTCATCGAATTGGTCGAGAAGGCTGAAGCCAATGGCTAACGTCATCGAAGTCAAACAATTGACCAAGCGCTTCGGCGATTTCACCGCCGTCAATAAAGTTTCGTTCAGCGCGGAAGCGGGCGAAGTGCTGGGCTATCTGGGGCCGAACGGGTCCGGCAAGACGACGACGATCCGCATGCTGCTGGGCCTGCTGCAACCGTCGGACGGCGACGCCTGGGTGTTGGGCAGCAGCATTCGCACGGATGCCGAACTGATTCGCCCGCAAGTCGGCTACATGTCGCAGAAGTTCGCGCTGTACGATGAATTGACGATGCGCGAAAATCTGGAGTTTTACGCGGGCGTGTACGGCCTGGGTCGGCGCGAGCGCACCACGCGCGTGCATGACGTGTTGGACATGCTGGGCCTGTTGGCGCGGCAGAACGATCGGGCCGGTGAATTGTCCGGTGGTTGGCGACAACGTTTGGCCTTAGGCACAGCGCTGGTCCATCAACCGAAGTTGTTGTTCCTGGATGAACCCACAGGCGGCGTCGATCCGTCGGCGCGGCGCACGTTTTGGGACATCATTTACAACCTCGCGGCCAATGGCACAACGATTTTTGTGACGACGCACTACATGGACGAGGCCGAGCACTGCAATCGCGTGGG
>JAGOBP010000658.1 GCA_017999195.1 Thermoflexales bacterium | reverse complement strand
GATCAGAAACAAGCGAGGTGACATCCTTCAAATTGCCGCGCGCCACCGAACCAAACAGGCGGACATTGCGCGCGCCGTGGCGCGCGGCAATTTGAAGGATGTCACCTCGCTTGTTTCTGATCAGTTCATCGACGCCCATGAGTATCACCCTGTCCCAAGTATACCGCATCTCGACTCACGCCCAGCGCACCAGCGCGATGCCCGCCAGCACGCGCAGCCCCGCGCTGAGCAAGATCGCTTCGCGCAGACCCAGCGCGTCGGCCAGCAGCGGCCCCAGCATCGAACCAACCAGCAGCGCGATGTTGCCCGCCATGTTATTCAGCGCCATGTGCGCGGGCAGATCATCGTTGGGGACGCGCTCCATCAGGCGGTTGACTTGCGCCCCGCCCATCACGCCCGTAATCGCCCCGCCCAAGATCGACGCGGCAAAGAACAGCGCGTTGTTTTCAGCCAAACCCAGCAGCAGCGGATACGTGCCATACAGCAGCGCCGCGATGGCAAACACGCCGCGATGCCCGAAGCGCCGCGTCAATCGCGCCAGATACAACGACCCGATCAACATGCAGCCGTTAAAGGCCGCCGTGCCGATGCTGATCACGCCGTCGGACAACTTCAACTGATCGACCTGCATCTTGGCAAACAGCGGCACCGGCACGGCCTGCCCCAGATAAAAGAACAGATACGCGATCAACACCAAGCCAAACGGCCCGCGCAACAAATCGAGGCGCAGGGCGCGGCCATTGGCCGCTTTGATCGGCGCAACGGCTTGCGGCCCGATCGGTTGGATGCGGCCCAGAAAGAATGTGCTCAACAACGCGCCGATCGCGCCGATGCCAAACACGATCTGATAATTCAACGGGGACACGATGCGATCGAGCAGTTGGCCGCTGAACAACGCCGTCACCGTCATGCTCAAGGACATCAGGGCGTTGCGGCGGCCGATAACGTGCGCGCGCCAATCGGACGGGACAGTGGCCGCCAACGTCGCGTTGAAGCCAATCGCCAGCGCCGTGCCCGGAATCGACATGATCAGCACCAGCAGCACATACGATCCGATCTGCGCGGGCGGCGGCAAAAACCACGGCAACAACACCATGACCACGTAGCCCAATCGAAACCAGATCGAGGTGAGATACGTCGTGCGAATGAGGGGGCGTCGTTCCAGCCAGCGGCCGATCGGAATGGCGATGAACAAACTGATCAAGGCCGGTCCGGCCGACAGCAGTCCCATCTCAATGTTGGATGCGCCTAAGCGTGCGACGTAAACATTGAGAAAGGCCAGCGTGCTGCCAGCCAGAATACCGTAGCCAAAGATGTCCAGATACAGCGCACGAAAATTGCGGCTCAACAACGAGCGGGGTGAGAGTTCGTTTAGGTTAGACACGGGCGGGGATTAAACCACAAGCGGACACAATGAGCAATTGGCAATGGGCAATGAACAATTAACAATGACCAATGACAAATGAGGAACGGGTAACGGCCTGCGCCGCACGCCGCTTGCAACCTGAGGCCAAGCTATTGGCTTGAGGTGTTGGCGATCAGCGGCACATACGTCTTTGACAGGGTAAGCGGCTGCCCGCTGATGTAGGCCGCCAGAAACGGCAACGCGGCCTGAAAATTCGCGCCTTCCCAATCGCCCAACGTCCACATCGCGCAGCCGATCACATAGTCGTCTTTGCTCAACTGCCGATCGTACCAGGTGAAGTCATCCATGAAAGTCTCAACGCCCGTGAAACCACCGCCCGCATTTTCACCCGCTTCCGAGATTACCAGCGGAATGACGGCCTCCGCTTCGGCCAGATATTTGTACAACTGTCGATAGCGTGTCACTAGATTCTTGGGCGCAGCGCGCAACAAGCCATCAAAGTTGTATTCATGCAGGCACAGAATGTGATTGCCATGTTCTTTCGCGCGACGGCACACCCGCGCGATGTCGGGGTAAAACTCTTCCGGCGGATTGCCCGCGCTCTGCGACCACAGCCCCAACCGATAACCCTCGGCCTCGGCCAGATCCATCAAGGTGATGTAGAAGTCGGCTTGCCAGCCCCAGTGCCATGAGAATTCATTAAACATCTCCCACACATCGATGACGGGATTCAGTTGCCAGAGTGGTTTGACCAGTTCGAAGTAAACGCGCGCCGCATCTTGCGCCGAGGTGTACGCCACGCCAATCGCCGGACTGAATTCAGGCGGCTCCCACGCTTGCATGTCCACAAAATCGCGATTGTTCAAGCCCACGCCATTGACACGCCCCACCGTCAACGTGCGCTCGCTGTATTGCTTGGCCTTGAACGCTGCCTCAAAATCATCGACGCATTTCACGACGGCCACCGGCTTGTCCGCTTCCGCGCAGCGCGCCAGAAAATCATCCAATCCATCACGCGGGCCAAACGTCACATGCAAGCCGAGTTTGCTGCCCGCCTGCGGGGCGATCCAACGCGGTGCGAGAGGTGTGGCAGTTGGGCGCGGCGCTTCGATCGGACTGGGTGCGACCGTCGAGCGTCGCACAACCGATCGGGCAAATGTGGCCTCAACGGTTATCATTGGCACAAGAGGACTTATCGCGGGCGTTGTCGTTGGTGACAGGGCCGCCAGTTGATCGATCACCG
>JAGOBP010000110.1 GCA_017999195.1 Thermoflexales bacterium | reverse complement strand
GGCTGGGGGTGTCCATCGGGGCGGCGGGGCTGGTGCAAAATGCGTGGCTGTTGTTTCCGTTAAGCGTGGTGTGGGGCGTGACGATTGCGCCCGTGCAGGCCAGCGCCAGCACCATCGTGCAGAGCGTGCCCGATCACATTCGCGGCCGGACGAGCAGCGCTACGGAGACCGTCGTCGGCGTGGCCAATGTGGTGTCGATGGCGCTGGCGGGTTTCGCGGGTGGCGCCATCGGGGTGCGCGCGACGTTTGTGTTGGGGGGCGTGATCGCGGGGGTGGGTGGAATCGTCGCGTGGTGGCTGATGCGCGATCAAACCATCGCGCGCGATCAATCTACTGCGCCCGATCGATCTTCACGCGACCTCGAACTGCAACCGGTTGAAGTCGCTTTAACACTTGACGACGATGCGGCTTAGTTTTGCAATGACGCTGGGTATTCGAGGCTAATCAATGACATCCACCCTACACGCTGATTTGAAGGCGGCAGATGCGCTGTATCGCGCCGGACGATTCGTCGAGGCTGAGACGGCCTATCGGGCCGTGAACGATCTTGATCCGAAAAATGCGGCCGCGCTGGAGCGCCTGGGCTTGATCGATCTGTGGAGCAATCGCTTGCCCGCGGCCGAGGCGCAGTTTGAGGCGGCGCTGCGGGCGATGCCGCGTTACGCCAACGTGTGGCCGATCAATACGCAGCTCAAGTATCGATTGGGGCTGACCCATTACCGGCAGGCTTGTTTTGCACAGGCGGCGCGACGTTTTCACGAAGCCGCCGGACCGATTGGGCTGGGGCCGTTTCGCGAACTGAAAGCCTTTGCTCAACACATGGCCTTGTTCGCCGATGACGAGCCGTATGCGCTGGACGGACCGGTGCAGAGTCGAATCGATTTTGTTGTGACCGACCCGCTGCCCGTGATCGAGGTGCAGGTCAACGGCCGCCCGGCGCTGTTCTTCATCGATACCGGCGGAGCCGAAATCATTCTGGATAATCAGTTAGCGAAAGATATCGGGGCACAGGTGGCCGCCGCTTTTTCCGGCTCGTTTGGCGGACAGCAGACTGCGGCGACTGGTCTCGGTAAAATCGAGTCGTTTCAAGTGGGTGATTGTGTGATGCGGAACGTGCCCGTTCACACGCTGGACGTGGCGGCGATGTCCGTCATCTTTGGCGGCTTGGAGATTCGCGGCATCATCGGCACGCGCTTTTTGATGCGCTTTTTGTCCACGCTGGACTATGCTAACGGCGCTGTGATTCTACAGCGTGTCACGCCGACAACCACGTGCAATCTGGAAGAGCGCATCGCACACGATCGGGCGACGGTCATTCCGTTCTGGCTGGCCGAGACCCACTACATTCTGGCGTGGGGCACGGTCAATCGGCAGCCGCCGACGTTGTTGCTGGTCGACACGGGGTTGGCGGGCAGCGGCTTCACGGCTTCTGAAGCGGTCGCGCGCGAGGCCGGGATCGCCGTCGATTGGTCGCAAGCCGGAGAGGGGGTGGGCGGCGGTGGCAAGACGCTCAGCACCAACATCGTCGTGGAGCGGCTCTCGCTGGGCAGCGGCGCGAATGAAGTTGTAGAGCACGGCGTGCCCGGCGTCGTCATGAAAAATTCTCTGGCCATCCTGAACAATCAACTGGGCTTTCGCGTGGGCGGCGTGATTTCACATCAATTCTTTCGCCAGCGAGGGGTGACGTTTGATTTTGACGGAATGCGCTTGATTGTCCAGGCTCAGTAAGAGCCGCTCTGCTTGGAATCACAGCCGAAGAATCGCGCGAATCCGGGATGGGTTCGCGCGATTCTATTGACCCGGTGTCGGCGGCGCATGGTGTAGAATAAGCCTCAATTTAGCCTCACCCCCCGACCCCCTCTCCTGAAATCTGCTTCTGATTTCAGGAGAGGGGGAGGGTACAGGAGCGACGGTGCGTAACGGAGTGCGCGAGTGGGTAACGGTGTTGGCGGTGCTGATCATCGCGGCCGGGTTGCGATTTTACCGGCTGGATGCGCAGTCGTTTTGGAACGACGAAGGCAACAGCGCCCGCATCGCCGAACGCTCATTGGCGTTGATTACGGAAGGCGCGGCGGGTGACATTCATCCGCCGCTCTACTATTATTTGCTGCACGTGTGGCGGGGCGTTTTCGGCGCGAGCGAGTTTGCGCTGCGATCACTCTCGGCGGTGCTGGGCGTGCTGTTGGTGTGGTTGACGTACCGCATCGCGCAGCAAGTCTTCACGCACGGCGTTGGCGTGGTCGCGGCCCTCATCGCGGCGATCAATCCCTTTCAAATTTACTATTCTCAAGAAGCGCGCATGTATCTGCTGTTGGCCGTCATCGGCGCGGCGGCGACGTGGGTGTTGCTTCGGTTACTGGTCGATTGGTCAACGGGTAATCAGGGATCAGGGATTAGGGATCAGGGATCAAGACCCTGGTCGTTTGTCATTCGTCATTTGTCATTAGTCATTCTCTATGCCAGTGGTTTGTATACGCACTACGCTTTCCCCTTCATCATCGCTACGCATTTCGTGATTGTGCTGACCTGGATCATCGTCACGCGCCGATCATGGCGAAGTCTGCTGTCATGGATTGGCGTCGCGGCAGCAGCGGGCGTGCTGTTTCTGCCGTGGTTGCCGACGGCCTTTCGACAGATCACAACGTGGCCGTCGAGCCGCGTCACGCTGGATGCAGGCTCGATGCTGCTGGATACCTTCCGATTGTACGTGCTCGGCCCGACGTTCCCCACCGCTGAAGCAGTCACGGCGATTTTGATCAGCGGCTTCTTCTTGCTGGTGGGCCTGTGGAATCCGCACGGCTTTGATGAGCGTCGCGCCGAGGCTGTCGAAGTGCTGCCGCATTCGGTGCGCGTGGGCGCGATCGGGTTGTGGTGGCTGATTCCCATTGCTTTGATTTTTGGCTTTGGCTTGTTCAAAGAATCGTACTTGAAGTTTCTGCTCATTGGCTCTGCGGCGTTCTGCATCTTGCTGGCGCGTGGCCTGGTTACGGCGTTGGGCATCGCACGCGGGGCGTTGAACATGCCGCGCGAGTTGGCCGGGCAACCGCTGGCGATCTGGAGTTGGACGCTGGTCGTGGTGTTTTTGGGAACTGCGATTGCCATACCGACCACGCAAGCGCTTAACAACTACTATTTTGACGCCAAGTATGCGCGTGACGATTATCGCGGCATTGCGCAAGCGATTACGGCACAGCAACGCGCGGGCGACGCCGTGATTTTGGACTCGGCCAATCAATGGGAAGTCTTCACCTATTACTATCCCGACGGCCCGAATGTGTATCCGTTGCCGCGCAGCCGCCCGCTCGAGCACGCCGCCGTCGAAGCAGAATTGGCTGATCTGGCGCAAAACTATCAGCGCGTGTTTGTGCTGTACTGGGGCGATGCAGAGGCTGATCCCAACAAGGTAATCGAGTCGTGGCTCGATGCGCATACGTACAAAGCCGCAGAGCAGTGGATTGGGGCCGTGCGGTTTGCGGCGTATGCGATTCCAACGCAGTTGTCGAATCAGCCACAACAACTGAGCAAGGTACGATTTGGCGAACACATCACACTCGATGGTTTCACACTCCCGACGGCCCGACTTGCGCCGGGCGACATTCTGCAACTCGATTTGTTCTGGCGCGCCGATGCAAAATTGAGCGAGCGCTACAAGGTCTTTGTGCATGTGCTTGACGCCAGCGGCGCACTCAGCGCGCAGACCGATCGCGAGCCGGGTGGCGGGCGGAACCTCACGACCGATTGGAACGTCAATGAGGCAATTGTCGATCGCTACGGGGTGCTAATTCCGTCCACGGCGGCCAGCGGCGCTTACTCGGTTGAAATCGGCCTGTATGACTTCAATGACTTACGTTTGAAAATGGCAGATGGAACAGATGCGCTGGTGGTTGCGAAAGTAGACGTGACGAGTGGAAAATAATGCGTAATACGTACTGCGTACTGAATTCGCGCTCCGTCATTGCGAGTCGCGCAGCGACGAAGCAATCTCCGCGCTATGATGGCAATCGATTACCGGAGGCTAGAGTGACACACGTCCCACGCAGCACGCACCACGCACTTTGGCTTGCGATAGTCTTGCTCGCCCTATCCGCTTGCGCTGCGCCTGCACCCGCGCAATTGTCACTTACTCCCACTATTTCGCCGTCACTCGTTCCCGCTGTCTCTCCATCTCTCACGCCCTCCAGCGCGCCCACCCTGATCCCCGATCAACCAATCCCTGAACCCGCTTTACTCCCCGCTCTCGAAACTACGCTCGATCTGGGCACGCGCGGCATGACGGACGATTGGCATTTGCAACACGCCATCGCATTGGATGAGCAGAATCAGCGTGTGTATGTCAGCACGTCTGTTTCTAAAACGGTCGTATTGGATGCGGAGACGTTGACGCCCATCGGCGAGATCGAGGCGGGCGGATCGGTGGCGGTGCTGCCCGAACGCGACAAGTTGTACATCGGCGTGGCGGGCATGATCTATTACGATGGCGTGACCCCCAACGTTCCCGCCGAATTGCGCGTGTATGATGCTTCGACGCTGGCCTTTCGGCGCAGTGCCTGGTTTAGCGACACTTCCTCTTCACCGCCGCTGGCCGTGCCCGATCCGCAGACCGGCCGGGTGTATGTGGTGCATCAGGGCGTGTACATCGCGGATGCGGATTCACTGGACATTACGGGCAATCTCAGCGGAACGCTGCCCATGCCAGGCACGATGGGCTACAGCCTCTTCGCCGTTGACGCCGTGATCGATCCGGCGCGACAGCGGCTGTTTGTCAGCCTCAACAACGGCATCCCCGGCTCCAACAACGGCAACATCCTGTACGTTTACGATCTCACCTCCGGGCAGTTGATCAATCACGATTACGAGCGCAGTATTTCGGGTCTGGCGCTCGATCTGACGACGGGCACGGCCTTTGCTCCACGCTCGCGTATGAACGGCGCGGCCATCGTGAAATATGACGCGCAGGGTGGCGCGCTGCGCCGCCTGGATGGGGCGAATGGCAAAATCAAGATCGATCCGATTCACGATCTGGCGTATGCCTTAAGCGCCTATCCGCGGCGCTTGGGCGTGTTCGATCGCGATCTGAATTACGGCGGCGAAGTCGCTATCGATCAATCACTGGGCCTGGTCGATTTCGCGGTCGATGCCGAACGCGATCGGCTATTGATGTTGACTAACGCTGGACACTTGCAGGTGTGGCGTGGTCATGGTCGCGCGCTGCGCGATCAACCGTCATTGCCTGTGCCATCACGCGGCGCGGTGCAATGGATTGTGCCGTCGCCGGACTTCGGGCGCGATCGGGTGGTGATGGCCGCTTTCAGCCCGGATGAAAACGGTTCGGGTTTTGGCAGCGTGTTTGTCAATCGTGATGACGATCAGACGTGGCAACTGCTGGCGGGCTTGCCCATCACCAATTCGGCGGCGGCACTGGTTTTCTCGCCGGATTTCGCCACCGACCGCACGGTGTTGGTCGGCCTCTCAACCTACTACGGTGGCAGCGGCGTTTATCGCAGCACAGACGGCGGGCAGACGTGGCAATCGGCGTCGCGCGGCCTGACTGATCTGTCAATCAATCGGTTGGTGATTTCGCCTGATTTTAAGGCCGATCGCACGGTGTTTGCGGTGGGCGCGCGCGGCGGACTGTATCGCAGCACGGCTGGCGGCGATTCGTGGGTGTCGTTGGCCGATCGGTATCGCACCGATCCGAATGCACAGGCCGCGTTGACGGCGCTGGCGCTATCGCCGAATTTTGCGCGGGATGGTCGACTGCTGATGGGGCAGATGTCTGGTCTGGGCGGCACCTGGTTGTCGCGCGATCGCGGCGAAACGTGGCGCAAGGTGTTGGCCGAACCCTCGACGCGGCTGGCGTACCTGGCCGACGCGCAAACCGTCTATGCGGTTTTAAGTAACGGCAGCGTGGCGCGCTCGGACGACGGCGGCGAGTCGTGGACGGCGGCCAGCGACGGGCTGGAGACTGCGCCGGGGGCGATGCTCGATCTGGGGACGGGCGCAGATTTTGCGCTGCTGTGGGTCAATCGCTACGAGCAGCCCGTGCGCCTGTTTTATCGGCCGGTCAAAGACTTGCCGTGGCATGAAGTGGGTGCGACGGATCAACCGTGGGGCACGATCTTTGCGATGGCGAAGGATGGCACGTTGTTTACGGGCGACACGCGTGGTACGGTGCAGCGTTACGCTATGGCTGATCTGGCTTCAAAGCCTGTGCCTGCGCGCCGCGTGTCCGATCTGCCCGTGCAAGCCATCGCCATTGCGCGCACGGGCGCAGGCAACGAAACGCTCATCAGCGGCGGATCGTTCGGGGTGTGGGCGTCATTCGATCTGGACAACTGGTTTGATACGCAGTTTGCCGATCGACATACGATCAACCCGCCGCAAGTGATCGCGTCGCCGGCTTACGATCAAGATGGGACGCTGTTTGCGACGGTGGGGCAGGGCGTGTATCGATCGCGCGGGAAGCCGTGGCGCTGGGAACTGCTCCCGATCGATTCCGACAGCCTGATCGGGTCGCTGGCGATCTCGCCCAATTTCGCCACCAATCAGACGCTGCTTGTCGCGGGCGATTATCGTGCGCCGAAGTTGATGGCGTCTACCGATGCGGGCGACACGTGGGCCTCCATCGCGCCGCCGATCGAGATCACACAATCGGTGACGATGCGTATGGCGATCGGGCCGGACGATGTATGGTGGACGTGGATCGATTACGCTGGTTTGTATCGCAGCGCCGATCGCGGCCAATCGTGGTCGCAGTTGATCGCCCGATCGGACGCGATGGCCCAATCGATGGTGTTTTCGCCCGATTACGCGCGCGACGGCGTGATCTGGATCGGCCTGTTGTACGGCACGATCTACAAGTCAAACGATTTCGGACAAACATGGAATGCTGCGCCCGGCGGCCTCCCGATCGATCCGGTGTGGTCCCGCTCGATCGTCTTTTCACCCGACTTTGGGCGTGATCGCACGATCTATATCGGCACGGACAACGGCCTGTTTCGCAGCATCGATGCGGGCGCGACGTGGGCGCGCATCGATGGCGGCCTGCCTGCGCCAAAAACGGGCCAGCAAGTGATCATGGCCGTGGCGATCTCACCGGCGTTTGCGACCGACAATACGCTGCTGGTGGCAACGGCAGACGGCGGCCTGTCAATCAGTCGCGACCGGGGCGATACGTGGACTGTTGTTGATCAATAGACCTTCGTGGTGTAAAATCATCCAACGCACTATATCCTAGCCTAAATTTGGGAGTCGCATGGCCGAGAAAATCCTGATTATCGAAGACGACGACTCGATTGCCACGCTGACGCGCTTGCAGTTGGAAAGCCGCAGTTTTCTCGTGCAGATTGCGCGCAACGGCGCGGAGGGCCTGCGGCAAGCGTATGCCTGGCAACCCGATCTGGTGCTGTTGGACATCATGATGCCGGACATGGACGGCTGGACGGTGTGCCAGCGCCTGCGCGAAATGAACGACGTGCCGATCATTTTTGTGACGGCCGTGGGGCAGGAGCGCAACATCGTGCGCGGCTTGCAGCTGGGCGCGGATGATTACATCATCAAGCCGTTCAGCACCAAGGAATTGCAGGCGCGGATTGAAGCGGTGCTGCGCCGCCATCGCCAGACCGACAGTTCCGATCTGCCGCTGCATTATTCCAATGGCTGGCTGTCCGTGGATACCGAGCAGCGGCAAGTGATGGTGGAAGCCAAGCCGGTCGATCTGTCGCCGATTGAATTCCGCCTGTTGACGACGCTGGTGCGCAACGAAGGCAAAGTGTTGACGCATGAATATTTGTTGGAGCAGGTGTGGGGTCCGGCCTACAAGGACGAGCGTCATTACTTGAAACTGTATGTGTGGTATTTGCGGCAGAAACTGGAACCGGATGTGAATCATCCGCAGTATATTCTGACCGAGCGCGGCGTGGGTTATCGCTTTGCGCAGCGAGCCAACGATTAGCGGCGAGCCACCGAATGAGCGATTAAGCGAAACGGGCGACCTTTTATAAGGGGCCGCCCGTTTTTGATTGACCATTACTACGCCGACAATAGCACCCAGTGGGAGTCGACGCTATTTCATCATTTTCTCGCATGAGGTTTGTCTAGAACCAACTGAGACCCATGAAGCCCCTGCGTCAAAATCGCTGTCGTCAGTGAGTCGGACGATCGTTTTGGTAGCCACTTTTTCAACATAAATGTCCCAATGTGCGTCTGAACTCCCAGGGTCAGCGGAGGTAGCGCTAAAGGCAATGCATTCAGAATCTGGCGACCACATGTCCACACCTTGCGATGCAACAAATGTGAAATCAGGCGTCAGGTCAATTTGTCCTTGGCCATCTGACTGGACGGTATACAAATGGAATTTGTTTGACGGTGTCTCTCCGATAAATGAAAGATACTGGCCATTTGGCGACCAATCAACCACGAGCACATTGTCAACTGAGCCAACTCGATGTTGAGTATCGGACGATAAGTCCCACACATACAGAGCTGGCTTTCCACCGCTGTGAGCAGTGTAGGCCAGCTGCCTTCCGGTGGTGTCCCAAGCTGTGAATATGTGGACGGACCCGTCGGCGAGTTGATAGATTATTTGACCTGTCGACATCGACAACATAGATATCCGTGACTTCATTTTCTCCTATTCGTGATATGGGTTGAGCGGTTGATGCTCCAATGACTGCGAGCCATCGACCATCAGGACTCCACCGCATGGTCCCTCCGCCTAAGATTGCACTGTCTGAGAAAAGCGGGTGGACACCGGTCCCGTCGCGCTTCATCACGTAAGGACGCTGAGCTGAACTGACTCCTCCACGTTGCAAGAACGCAATTCGTCGACCGTCGGGCGACCAATAACCACCTGAAGCCGCAACACCTTCAGGTCTCAATTGTTCATGGACTTTGCCGGTAATGTCGGCTGAGAAAATGGTGGTTGGATCGATCTTGCCGACTGTATAAACAAACCTTTGCGCAACTGGCGACCAATGAATACTTCTGGCATAGGCATTAACAGTTTGATCGGGCTGCATGATCGGTTGTGATTGTTTGGATAGGCCGTCATAGTAGTAAAACGCGCCTGTTTCTATGTTTTCAGGCTGGCTGGCATGGTAATAGGTCACGCCAATTATTGAACTATCAATTGTCTGCGGCGCACACGCAACAGAGGTCAATATCAAAGCTGCAATCAGCGAGACAATTCCGGTTTTCACGCGACCATCACGCATAGTTATCCTTCTTCAGCCGGTTAGTCTGATCCGCACGTGGATGTGTTTGCTTCCTTACCAGACGTAGCGCAAATTGCTAACTTGCTACATATTTGCTGATTCGCTACTTCTCCCAGTAACTCAGATCAAATAGCGTCTTCAGTAAATCGCGTTTCTCTTCCGGCGTCATGGGCCGCGTCTGCTGTGAGCCATCGCGATAAGTCGCCAACAATTCCACGCTGAGCAAACGATTGTCGTAGACCACGTAGCGGTCGATGAAGTTCTGCCGCAAATTAATGGCCTGCACCTGATCGAAGAACAAATTGCCCACGCCGTAGTGCATGAAGCCGTTGCCCTTCAAGCCAAAGCCCTGCACAC
>JAGOBP010000109.1 GCA_017999195.1 Thermoflexales bacterium | reverse complement strand
GACTTGGCCGGAGCCGATCTCACTGGCGCGAACTTGAGCGAGGCCAACCTGGACGGCGTCGATCTGCGCGATGTCGATTTGAGCGAGGCTAATCTGAACGGGGCCGACCTGCTTGATACCGATCTGAGCGGCGCGCTGCTGAGCGCCGCCAATTTGCGCGAGGCCGATCTGACTGACGCCGATCTGATGGGCGCGACCATGCCCGACGGCTCGCAACACGCCTAGTCTGCGATTGAGAATCTGCTGACTGCGGCCACGCCAATCAAAACGAATCAAACTCCCTATGAGGCAAGACATGAGCAAACAAGCAGGCCTTGAACCGGCAACAATCAACAGTCTGGAAATTCCTTTGCAAGCGCAAGTGGAATGCACGGATGGGGCTGGCGGACGCTCTGCGTACGTCCTGATCAATCCCGTTATCGATCAGGTGACGGCGGTGGTCGTGAGAGCGGCAGCCGCGCCTAACACCGAGTACATCGTGCCGGTTGAATGTGTGATCGAAACCGTCGCCGACACCATTCGATTGCGTTGCAACCGAGCCGAGTTGGCCCAGTTGGAGCCGTTCATCAAAACGCGGTTCATCGAGGAGCAGGTACCCGATCGGGGTTTTGGCGACGACCGCGGCATGCTAGGCTCGTTCTACTACTTGCCCTACGACACGCCTGACAAGACCATCTACAAATACGAGTTTGTAGAAGATCAACAGATCCCGCCGGGAGAATTGGCCATTCACCGGGGGACGCGCGTCGAGGCGACCGACGGCTATGTCGGCAAAGTCGACGAGTTCGTCGTCAATCCGGCAAACGGCCACATTACGCATCTGATCATGCGCGAAGGGCATTTGTGGGGCCAGAAGGACGTGAGCCTGCCCGTGTCGGCGCTGGGCACGACGCGCGACGATACCGTGTTCCTGAAGATCGACAAGCACCAGATCGAGGCGCTGCCGACTTTCCCGGTGCACCGGCGCTGGGCCTGATCCGCGGCACGCGTAACCCGAACCAGTCAAACGATACCTGAGGCAGTACGCAGGCCGGGTGCTGAACATCCGGGAGGCCAACATGAAACGCATCGGTGTGCTCACCAGCGGTGGCGACGCGCCCGGCATGAACGCAGCCATTCGGGCGGTCGTGCGGATTGGCCTTGACCAGGACTTGGAAGTGTTGGGCATCCAGCATGGTTACGCGGGCCTCATCGCCGACCACGTTGTGCCGCTGGGTGTCCGCGCGGTGAGCGGCATCATCCAGCAAGGCGGCACACTGCTGGGCAGCGCCCGGTGCTTGGAATTCAAGACCGAGGCCGGACGATTGCAAGCCGTAAGCGTGCTGCGCAAGCACGCGATCGAGACCTTGATCATCATCGGCGGCAATGGCTCGCAGGCGGGCGCACTGGCTTTGTCGCAACTGGATTTTCCCGTGATCGGCGTGGCCTCAACCATTGACAACGATCTGTATGGCTCCGACATCACGATCGGGGTGGATACGGCCCTCAACATCGCGCTGGAAGCCATCGACCGGCTGAAGGTCACGGCTTCGTCACACGAACGCGCTTTTTTGATCGAAGTGATGGGTCATGGCTGCGGTTATCTGGCCTTGATGGCGGGCATCGCTGGTGGGGCTGAAGCGATTGTGATCCCCGAAATCGAGACCAATCCAGAAGATGTGGCGACCGAATTGCGCAGCGCTTATGAACGCGGCAAAGCGCACGCGCTGGTGGTGGTGGCCGAAGGCGCGCACTATAACGCCGCCGCTTTGGCGCGCTACTTTGAGGAACACCACGAACGATTGTGTTTTGATCTGCGGGTGACGACGCTGGGGCATGTCCAACGCGGCGGCGCGCCCAGCGCTTACGATCGGCTGTTGGCAACCCGATTGGGAGCCGACGCGACCGAACGCGCACTGCGCGGCGAACACGGCATCTTGGTGGGCCTGCTCAGCGGTGAGATTGCAGCCACACCGTTGGCTGAAGTGGTCGCGCGTAAGAAGTCACTCGACCCGCGTTTGCTGGAACTGGCGCGCGTGCTGGCCCGCTGACGCCACACCGACCACAAGGAGTACACCCCATGGATACGAATGCCAAGCACCATCGTGCGTTGTTGCAGGACATCGCGCACCGCGCGATGCGCGAACGCGGCCTATGGCCTGATTTTTCAGCGGAAGTGTTGGCCGAAGTGGAGAAGATTCAAGCCCCGGCCACGGCCACACCCGATGAATCCGTGCGCGACCTGACGGGCCTGCTCTGGGCGTCGATCGATAACGACGATTCCCGCGACCTCGATCAACTGACCGTGGCCGAGGCCTTACCCGGCGACAAAATCAAGTTGCTGGTGGCGATTGCCGATGTGGACTCGCTGGTCAAAAACGGCTCAGCCATCGACGAACACGCGCGGCACAACACCACCTCGGTGTACACCGCCGCGCTGATCTTTCCCATGCTGCCCGAAAAGTTGTCCACCGATCTCACGTCGCTCAACGTCAACGAAGATCGTCTGGCCATTGTGATCGAGATGGTGATGGGTGCGGACGGCGCACTTCAGGCGTCAGACCTCTATCGGGCGCGCGTGCGCAATCACGCGCAGCTGGCCTATAACAGTGTCGCGGCCTGGCTCGATGGCGGCAGCATACCAGAGGCGATTACGGCCGTGAAAGGTCTGGCTGAGAATCTGCGCCTGCAAGATAAAGTGGCTCAAAACATGCGGAATTTCCGGCACATTCACGGGGCGCTGAGTTTGGAGACGATTGAAGCCAAACCGATCTTCGACGGGGAGCAAATTCGCGACCTGGAAGTGGACTACAAGAACCGTGCCACGGACATCATCGAAGATTGCATGATCGCCGCCAACGGCGTCACGGCGCGCTATCTCACGGCCAAAAAATTCCCTTCGATCCGGCGGGTGGTGCGCACGCCCAAACGCTGGGATCGAATTGTCGAGTTGGCAGGCGAGCATCAATATGAACTGCCCGCTGAACCCAACTCAAAAGCGTTGGATGAGTTTCTCGTCCAAGAAAAAGCCGCAGATGCATTGCGCTTCCCCGATTTGTCTTTAGCCGTGATCAAATTGTTAGGTGCGGGTGAATACATGGCCGAACTACCCGATGACGTCGCCCCCGGCCACTTTGGTCTCGCCGTGAAAGACTATGCCCATTCCACCGCGCCCAATCGACGTTACCCGGATTTGATCACGCAGCGGCTATTGAAGGCGGCGCTGGCGGGTGACGCGTGGCCCTACACCCAAGCCGAACTGGAGGCGCTGGCCACACACTGCACTGAAGAAGAGGACGCGGCCAATAAAGTCGAACGGCAAGTCGGTAAGTCCGCGGCGGCGCTCTTGCTTGAGTCGCGCCTCGGCGAAAAGTTCGACGCGATTGTGACAGGCGCTTCCGAGAAGGGCACGTGGGTCAGGCTGCTCACCGTTCCGGTTGAGGGCAAGGTCATGCGCGGCTTCGAGGGACTGGATGTGGGCGATCGGGTGCGCGTGCAACTGATATCGATCAATGTCGAGCGTGGCTTTATCGACTTCAATACCGTCCGGGAGGCCAGACATTGAGATCAGCCGGCATGAGCACACGACAAGCGAACATAGATCAAGCGGCGCGTGATTTGTATACGCGGTTTCACCTGTGCGGCGCGTGCCAGGGCGCTGTGACGCTGGCCGAGCAACTGTCTGGCCGCTGCCCGCATTGCGCAGCGCCGATCTTTGCCGGCCCATTTACGCCCGATCGCGCACGCGAACGGTTGGCCGAATTGAAAACACGCCGACAGGTCTTGGGGTTGAAGAACACGCCAGAAGCGACAGCGTCGCACAAGGAGCGAATCATGAATAGCGAAATTGGTTTATGGATTGACCATCGGCAGGCCGTGATTGTAGTGGTGACCGATGCGGGCGAGGAAACCAAACGCATCATCTCCAACATGGAGAAACACACTCGATTTTCCAGCGGATCATCTGAAGATGGTTCGGCTGAGGATGTGCGTGATCGGCAATTCGGCAACCATCTCAATAGTTTCTACGACGAAGTCGTGGCGGTGATCCGCGACGCCGATGCGATCCAAATCTTTGGGCCGGGTGAAGCCAAAGGCGAACTGGAGAAACGGCTGGAGCACGCCGGGTTTAAGGGACAGCTTGTGGGCATTGAGACGGTGGACAAGATGACGGATCGCCAGATTGCGGCGAAAGTTCGAGCGCACTTTCTGGCCTAATTTTCTGGCTTGCTTTTAAGGAGGTCGCAACCATGTTCCCAATCGGTGATGATGATAGCGCGCGTCGAACGGTGCCACTGGTCACCTATGGCTTGATCGCCCTGAATGCCCTGTTCTTCTTAGTCGAGCTGAGCGGCGGCGACTCCTTCATCGAGCAGTGGGCGTTTGTGCCCAGTCGCTTCCTGGCCAATCCCGCCGGGGACTTTTTGACGCTCTTCACGTCCATGTTCATGCACGCCGGGTGGCTGCACCTGGGCGGCAACATGCTGTACCTGTGGATCTTTGGTGACAATGTCGAAGATCGTTTCGGCCACCTCAAGTTTATTGTCTTCTATCTGCTCTGTGGACTGGCCGCCACGTTTGCCCAACTGGCGTTTAGTCTAGACTCCAACGTGCCGAATCTGGGCGCTTCTGGCGCAATCGCCGGGGTGCTTGGCGCTTACATTTTGTTGTTCCCGCAGGGCAAGGTCAGAGTGTTGCAAGGTCAACGCGTGGTTCAAGTCTCCGCGCTGATTGTCATTGGGCTCTGGATCGTCTTGCAGTTCTTCAGCGGGATTGGGTCCATTTCGAATGCCGCCGACACGGGCGGCGTGGCGTACATGGCGCATATCGGCGGCTTCATCGCCGGGTTTGTGTTGACCTTGGTGTTTAGAGGCAGTTCTCCGCGTCAACTGGCAGCCCGCTAAAATCGCCGCAGGCGGGCAGACGTTGCGGGTCAACCCGATCGGGTTGGTAAAACAACGTGGAGCGGATGGTTCGTACGCGGCCTGAGATCGGCCGCAAAAACAGGAGTCGTTTTTAGACGACTCCCCTGATTCACCAAATACACTTGCGACGCGCCGACGTTAGCGCTTGACGATCCGCAGCGCGACATCATGTGCCAGGCCGGAAATCGTGATCTGACCGACATTGGTCTGAGTGCTCGCAGCGCCGGTGGTCGTGTTGGTCGTCGTCAGATCATACGGGCCGCTTAACCCGGACAGGGTCAGCGTGGTTGACTCGGCGGGCACGCTGACGCCATTCTTGATGTTCAACCAGGTGTCCTGACGATTGTCGACCCAGAGGATGCCCCGCCCCGTCGCAGGATTGATCCAGCCCCAGGCGCGGACTTCAGGATTCGACGATACGATGGCGTTAACGCCAGTCAAATCCGTGCCCACGCGGATGTAACTACTATTCAGCGGTTCGGCATCCAGCCAGGCTGTGTAGCGCGCATACTCCGAGAAGTCCACGCCCGCCGTGTACCATTCGCCATCACACGAATCACCCACTTGTGACCACACTTGTTTATGATAGTACGTGGCCGCGCCACTGCCGAGATCAAGTTGAGCGTCGCCAGTGGGCGGCCACACGCCGGTCTCGCCGCGCACGATCGGTTTGCCGTACCCGAAGGCCGCGCGGTAGGCGTCAAAGCCCAGACTGCATTGTCGCGCGATTGCGGCCGAATCACCATACTGCGAACTGGTGAGTTCTTCGTTGGTGCTGCCCTGTCGAGCGTACCAGTGTTTGTCGGCGTAATCGATCAGAGTGGCAGCCCGCGAATCGGTCCAGAATTCAGACACGAAGTAGCCCCAGAACGAGTTGGACAACAGGATATGGCGCGGCTGATTCTGCCGGAGCGTGGTATAGACATCGAAGGCCGTGTCGTAACTGGCCGCGGTCAGCATGTTTTCATTCGCCAATTCCAGTGAGTGCAACGCGGTGGAGTAACCCCAGCGCGCGGCAAAGTAACGCGCATACGCCTTCAGATAGTTGCGCACCGCACCGCTAGCATAGAAGTTATCCAGCGACCAGTTTTCGGTGGCGGAGCCATCGGCGATGAGACGATCGAGAATCTCATCGTTCTTATGGAACAGCGTCAACTTGTGATACACGCCTTGCTGTTCACTCAGTCGCAAGGTTTCATCCAGGCGGGCTGCGCCGATTTGATCGACGTAAGCGAACGTATCGGGATCGCCGCGCGTCAGCAAGTTCGGGCCTGTGCCATCGCGCCGCAGGGCTACATCATAGACTTGAATTTCGCCGGTAGTGTTGTCGGTATCGCTGTAGCCATCATGTAACCAGACCGCCAGCGATGAGCCGGTTGCGGTTGCCGTCAGCGTGTAGTTTTGCCAGGTCTGACTGGTGATGTTAATCGTCGTGTTGCCCACACTGGGCCGGAAGACCTTGTTGCCGATGACGCGGGCGCGCAACGTGAGTTGATACGTTCCGCCGGACACGACGGTGGCATTCTGGCCCGACCAGTAATACGGAAAGAACGAATACCGCTGACCGTCGGACGTGTTGATGGCCGTCAGCCAGGCCGAGCCGAAGCCCCAACTGCTCTTGAGGTCGTCACCATAAGGCACGACGAAGAAGTTAGCCGATTCGCCGGTGGGGAACCAGCGCACGAAGCGCGTGCCTTGCTGAGCAAAGCGCGCAATGCTGCTGCGAATGGCTTCCAATGATCCTAATGGTGAACCGGTTTCGATGTTGATCAAGGGATAGTTAAACGGCGCACCGTCCGAGAATTTGAAGGCATTGCCGCTGGTGGTGACATAGCCATGATTGGTCGAAGCGGTCACGGCAAAGGTCTTGACGGCGCTCGTTTCAGATCCGATCGAGTCTTGCAACCTTACGGCGAATTGCCACGTGCCAGTCTCGTCGGGTGCGAAGCGACAGCGCCAATCAGCATTGCCGATCGGCATGAGGTTGGCATCCACTGGCTGATAGTAGAAACAGGGCGCATGGCGCGTCGCACCAGACGGCGCGGTGAGGTTCATATCCACATTCACGCCGCCTTGATCAAAGGGCAAATACTTATTTTGGGCGGGCGTATTCACTGTCAACGCGATTTCTTGCTTGGCATACAAGCCCAGCGTCGGAGACAGAACCGTTATCGCCGAGAGACGACCGGTCGTCGGGATGGGTGTGGAGGTGGCGGTCGCAATCGGGGTTGCGGTGGCCGTTGAAATCGGGGTTGCTGTGTACGTTGGCAGTGGCGTCGAAGTTCGAGTAGATGTCGAAGTGGGTGTTCGAGTGGGCGTTGCAGAGGCCACGGTATTAGCCAGCACGAAGCGCAGATCATCAAAGGCCTGATCGCCCGTGCTGGAACGCAGCGTCAACACGGTGATGGGATTAGCCCAGTTCGTCACCAACGTCTTAGGCGTGCTGCCTGTCGTCGTCACACTGACATCGGGATTACCCGGACTCGATAGGGTGAGCACGTTCGAGCCAGTCGAACTGGCCAGGATGCTGGTCACAACAACGGGCGCGGGAAAGGTAATCGTGCCGACTGGCCCGCCATTCGTCATATAGAAGTTCCAGGACGTGTGTCCGGCCCACGGCGAGCCTTCCGCCAACGACGACCAGATCAAGCCAGAGTAGCCGACTGGAATCGGTTGGTTATCAGCCGGGCTTGGATAGCTGTTGAAGTTGAGCAGCACCTTCGCGCCCGGCAGCAGCGCTCCGACATTACTCGGATTGATGACCTCGGTGCCTGGCAATGGCGTTGCAGTCGCCGTTGCGGCTGGTGTGCGGGTCGGTGTATTCGTCGGCAGCGGGGTTCTGGTCGCTGTCGCTATCGCGGTCGAGGCCCGTGTCGGCGTGCGAGTGGCGGTCGCGGTCGCTATCGCAGTTGCAGTGCGGGTCAGAGTTGGCAATGGCGTGAAGGTTGGCGTCGAGGCTGAATCGGCCAGCACAAACCGTAAATCGTCAAAGATCTGATCGGCGGAAGTGGACCGCAGGGTGAGCTGCGTGACGGGATTGACCCAGTTGGTCGTGAGTGTCTGAGGCAAATTGCCCGAGGTGGTCAAGACCACGTCGGGGTTGCCCGGGCTGGTCAGTGTAAAAGTATTTGAACCCAACGAACTGACCCGCATGCTGGTGACCCGGACGGATCGAGGAAACACGATCGTGCCGACAGAGCCGCCGTTTTGGATGTAAACATTCCAAGTCGAATTACCCGCCCACGGTGAGCCTTCCACGATGGACGACCAGTTCAGACCGCCGCAGCTGGTTTGAACGGGCTGGTTATCCACCGCCGGGTTGAAGTTGTTGAAGTCCAACAGGACACGCGTGCCGGACGGCAAGGCACTAATGCTAGCTGGGTTAACGGTTTCGCTGCCCGTGGCCGTAGGCTGCGCCGTCGGGAGGGCGGTCGGCGTGCGAGTCGCGGTAGCGGCCAGCGGGATAGTGGTGGCTGTCGCCGCGACTGGTGTCGATGTAACAGAAGGAGCGCCATTGGTCGGCGCTTGAATCGCGTTGACAAGATTCTGGATAAAGAACAAATCCCCGCGCGCAAACGCGGGCACATCTAGAGTCTTGGCCAAATCCTCACGCGTGGCGCTGAAGATGTACGCCTTCGCCGAGGACATCGCCGCATAATCGTAAAGGTGCTCCATGACACCCTCAGAATAGGTTTCCTCAAAGCGCGTCACGAACCAATAGGGCGCAATCGCTTTGTATTCATCGAACGCGACTTGAACTTTTGCGAGGGCATTGGTTCGCAGGTAAGCGCCCAACTCAGGCGTCATGTACAGGAAGTTTCGCGCCACGGCCAGTTGTTGCTTATCACTATTCGCATCCGGCCCGCCCCAGGTTTGATCTTTATTGAAGTTGGCCGCGCGGTCGGCAAGCAGCGAATTATACTGACTATTGCGTGTGCTGTTGACAGTCTGCCCGGCAATCTCTTGCAGGCGCATATAACCATACAGTCCGGCAATCCAGGCATTCTGGACAAACGGCAGTTCGCGCATCGCGGTGACCGCCGGCGGCGAGCCAATATCGCCGCAGCTGCTCAGCATCGAGGCTGCCTTGGACGTGTTGCCGGTTAACGTGACGTACTTCCATAAAGAGTAGTAGACAAAGGGCGATTTTCCACCCCAAAACGGCGAAGCAGTCTGCGGCGTCACGATACCGTCATTTACGTTGTTCTGGCCCGAGGCAATCGCATCCGAGACTTCGCGGGGCAGAATGAAGTTTTCGCGCGCCGCCGCCGTCTGCTCGTAACCCACATGCGTGATCGTGCACGGTGAATAATTCGCGTACTCGTTGTCCAGATAGGTTTTGAGTGACGCCTTGAGGGCAACCTGATCGGCGGGCAGCGCCGCATACGCCAGACTGAGCGCATACAACGTATCGCCGGGATTGTTGAAGTAATCGGTGAAGTAATCCCCGATGGTGCGTCGCAACGACCACGCGGACAACGTGCCATACCCCGGTCGAAGATGTCCCGCCGCAATTATCTTGGTGACTTCATCGATGAGTTTCTGTTGCAGCGTGGTCGTTGACACCGCCGGATTGATCGCAGACACGACCGGATCCGCCAACACCCGATTGGTGGCCGCGCCCGAAACGTTCGGCGCGAAGGCCAGAATGGCATTGCTGCGATGGAAATACAAG
>JAGOBP010000657.1 GCA_017999195.1 Thermoflexales bacterium | reverse complement strand
AGCGTACGCTGCGCGTCGTGAAGATGAACATCGGCTTCACGGTGCTCTACAATTTTGTCGGGCTGTCGTTGGCCGCGTTGGGTTTCTTGCCGCCCATGCTGGCCGCCGCCGCGCAATCGCTGCCCGACCTGGGCATTCTGGCCAACTCGTCACGCTTGATTCGTCAAAAGTAAACCACGGGGGAACATCATGCTCATCACTCGCGAAGCCCTAGAAGCCAATGAAGACCGCGGGCTGGCGTCTTACGGCATGCGCAGTCGCAACAGCCAAGGCCGCGTCTATCCCGAAGACGAGCATCCGTATCGCACAGCCTATCAACGCGATCGCGATCGCATCATCCACACCACCGCCTTCAGGCGACTCGAATACAAAACGCAAGTCTTTGTCAATACGGAAGGCGACTATTACCGCACCCGATTGACCCACACGCTCGAAGTGGCGCAGATTGGCCGGACACTGGCGCGCGCGTTGGGCGCCAACGAAGACCTGGCCGAGACGGTGTGTCTGGTGCACGACATCGGCCATCCGCCCTTTGGTCACAGCGGCGAACACGCCCTGAACACGCTGATGCACGATCACGGCGGTTTCGATCACAACCAACAGGCGCTACGGATTGTGCAACAGTTGGAGCGCCGCTATCCCGAGTGGCCCGGCCTCAACCTCACGTACGAAGTGCGCGAGGGCATCGTGAAGCATGAGACCGAGTATGACACGCAGAGTTATGCCGAGGACTTCGCGCCGCAGTTACGCGGCTTGCTGGAAGCGCAGATTGCCAACGCGGCCGATGAAGTTGCCTACAACGCGCACGATCTGGACGACGGCTTGCGCGCAGGTCTGTTCTTACCGCGCGATCTGGACGGACTGGCTTTGTGGGATCGCGTGAAAGAGAGTGTCGGTTGGGATGGCCGCGAATTCACGGACTTGTGGCGGCACCGCTTGATCCGCCGTCTGATCGGGTTGGAAGTGGGCGATGTGATTCAGGCGACCGATCAGCGTCTGGTGGCAGCGGGCATCACTACGATTGCGGATTTGCAGGCCCTCGATCACAACGTCATCGGTTTCAGCGCCGAATTCAAGCAGATCAATCGCGGGCTGAAAGATTTCCTCTACAGCCGGATGTATCGGCATTACCGCGTGACGCGGATGCAGACCAAGGCGGATCGGTTGCTGAGCGAATTGTTTCACGCGTACGTGGCGGAGCCGCGTACGCTGCCCGAATCGGCTCAACGCCGAATCGAGACGGAAGGTCTGCCGCGCGCGGTGTGCGACTATATCGCCGGGATGACCGATCGGTTTGCGCTGGACGAACACGCCAAGATGTTCGATCCAAACGTGCGCGTTTAGCAAAAAAACAGCCCCGATCGCTTGAAAAAACGATCGGGGCTGAGTAGGGCCGCTACCTCTCGCAGTTACGCACTCCACGCCACAAGTTCAATCGCCACCTTCTGGAAGAAACTGCTGGCAGCGACGTTGTCTTTGGAACTGACTTCGCCATACGCCAGTTCAGTCACGCGGACGGTCACCCGCAGCGATTGAGTTTTCAACTCCAACGCGTCACCCTTTCTAATCAAGACGGCTTCGCCTTTGGGCGCGAGTTTGGCCTTGAGCGCGCCATCGTTAAAACAGAAATCACTCATCAGGAACTTGGTCACGGTGCGGCTGTCGTTCTTATCAAACAGCCAGACTTCCAGCGCCGTTACTTTGTCCGGCACACCACTGCCCACCACTTCGCCGATACCCACGCCGCATTCGCCCCAGAAGTCGCCGGAAGACGACTCAATGCTAAACGACACGTCATAGCGATCATCGCCCGCGACATACGCCGTCTCATATTGCACCAACGGCTTCTGGCTCTCGCCGACGACGATGGGCGTCTCGATCGGCCGGACGCCTCGGGACGTGCGACCAGTCGGCGTCATGGGCTGTGTCTCATCGGCTTGCGGCGCGGCCGAGGTCAGTTCGGAAACATCGACGGCACGTTCCGGCGCGGATTTTTGCGCGGCCCGCAACCGGCTGACGACCAGCACGCCGACCACGACGGCGCCGAGCAAAATCCCGGCCAACACCAACAGCGAATCAGTGGCTGGCGGCGCAGCGACTTCGCGCTGAACGGCCAGCGGCCCGATTTCGTGCGGATATTGAATCAAGCCACTCTTGAGCGCACTAAGCCGATCGACCCCCGGCCGGCCCGCCGCAATCATTTGATCAATCCGGCCGATGACCTGTTGCTTCGTCCAGCCTTCGCCCAGGCGTTTGGCAACCTCATCGATCTGAGTGTAGCCACTGCCGTACGAATCCGCGGCATAACCGATAAGCACGTCTTGATACTGTTGGCTTAAGCTAGCCGGTTTGGCATCGACGTAAACCACCGGCGCAATCAGCCAGCCGAACACGAGCCAGCCGATGAGCACGCCCGTGATCAGTGTCAAAGCCAACGCAAGGCCCAGATAACTGGCCGCCAGCTGCCGAATAACGGAGCCAAACAACCTGAGATCGTGACCACGGCCAGTGGGAGACGGTTGAGGCATTACCACTGCTCCTTAGCTTAGGCGGACAGGCTCCACGCGCCGATCTGAATCGTTACCTGCTGGAAATAGCCTTTGGTGCTATCGCCGTAAACCACG